>JAXDMI010000280.1:0-6600 GCA_034666145.1 Myxococcales bacterium
TCCCGAGCCACCGCGGCCTCCGAAGCCACCCGGACCACCGAGGCTGAGGATGGTCCCGTGCATCGACGCCATCGCATCGACGCACGAGGCCTCGCCGCAATCGACGATCACGTCGACGTCGCCTCCCTTGCCCCCAGGTCCGCCATCGCCGCCCGGTCCGCCGGAGCCGCCGGAGCCGCCGTTGCTGCATTCGCTACCGCTCGAGCCGCTCGAGCCGCTCGACCCCTGCGCGCCGCCTTCGCCGCGAGCGCCGCGGCTCGCGAGGTGAAATTGTTGGATATCCGCAGCTTCGACGACTGCCAAATACGACCCTTTCTGATTGGCAATCTCGAATACGTACCTCGTCGGATCGCGATGATCGACGTGGACCACGAGGTGGGGGCCCGTCGCGCCGGGGCTTCGTCCATTGAAGACCACGTCCGCCGGTCTTTCGTAGTGAAATGGCCATTCGAACGACAGGAGGCGCTTTCCGCCCACGCTCACCGGCAACTCGAATCGATCGTGCATCGACGCGCCGAGCGCCACCGCGTCGCGCATCGGCAATCGATCGACGAATCGAAATGCGCCGTCGTTGTCGAGATACGCAACCGGATTTTCGAGACGAATGTCCTCCGCTGCGATGCACGGGGTCGGATCGAGGTCCTGCGGCGGCGGACACACGCTGACCGGCCGTGACACGCCCGGCACGTCGACGAGCAGTGCGCCCCGCAGACGGAGCTCCGGGAGCACCGACAGCGGAGCGAGATTGCGATACCCGAGGACGGTCGCCGTCTGCTTCGGGACGTCCTGGCGCACCAGCACGCCGCGCATCGGCACCTTCGAGGGATCGAGCCAGCCGCGGGCCGGGGGATCTCGATCGACGGCCACGGCATTCGCGCCGTGCGTGAGCACGCGCTCCTCGACGGCGGCGGCGTCGGCGCGGACCTCGGGATACGGCGACGCGGCGATGTGGATGCGCACGACGCGACGCCGCGCTTCCTGGCGCAGAGCGTCGTCCGGTAGTCGCTCGACGAAGAGATGGAGCGTCGCCTCGTCGTGCTCGGCGAAGAGCGAGTCGAGCGTCGCGATGTCGACACCGCGGCCCTTCCAGGTCCCCGCCTCGAGATCGACGGCCGCGACGAGCTCGCTGCCGAAGCGCGTCGCGACCGGCCCGAGGCGGTCGTTGGCGAGGGCGCGGCGCAGATCGGCGAGGAGATCCGCGAGGGCTTCGTGGCGATCCTGGATGCGATTGGGGCGCTCGAGGTAGAGCGTCTGCATGGCCGCGACGCGCTCGTGCATGGCCGGTGTCTTCTCGAAGTCGGAGTCCTTCACGAGCGAGCGATACGCATGCCCGATCTCATCCATCAGCAGCGCCGCATCTCGGGGCGCGGCGCGCTCCAGAAGCAGGCCGGCGCATCGCTCCCAGAGCGCCGGCTCGATGCGTCCCGACGCGAGGCCCTCGACGAAGCTCTCGCGCATCGGCGCGTCGAGCCTCGAGACATGCGGCCCGCGCGCCTGCTTGTCACAAACCGACGCGCTGGCATCGGGCTGACTCAGGTACGCGACGAGCGCCGGCCCCGAGTCGTACGAAGCCGTCTCTGCGGCGGTCATCGGCAATGGAAATACCGGCCCGCTCGCGCAGCCCGCGAGCGTCACCAGCAAGAACAACGAGCTCCCCGACCTGTTCATGGGGGGCCGCCCTTGCGAGCCGCGTTCCACCTCGAGCACGGCGAGAATCGCGTAAATCAGGGGCGATCAACGCAGAGAGCTGTTCCAATCCAGAACACGTGTTCGTCCTGACCTCGTGTCCTCTCGGCCGGGGACGGCGGCTCCGCGGGGTTGCGACGCAGGGCTTTTCGTCGGGGACGATCGGACCTATGGACCTCCGCCATGTCAGCAACCGCGACGCCCGCCGTGATGAAGGACCGGCCGTTCTGGATCGTGAACGGCGTGGTCTCCGTCACGGCGCTCTCCATCCTCGCCTATCTGCTGCTCATCCGGCGCGGCGCCGGCGGCGATGCCGGCGCGCTGTCGTTCATGCCCGCCGTCAACGCGGCATTCAACGCGACCTCCGCGGTGCTCCTCGTGCTCGCCGTGCGGGCCATCAAGCGGAAGCGCGTCGCGCTGCATCAGGGGCTCGTGCTCTCGGCCTTCGCGGCGAGCTCGTTCTTCCTCGTCGGTTATCTCGCGTACCACTACGTGCACGGCGACTCGAAGTACCCGGGCAGCGGCGGAATGCGCACCGCGTATCTCCTTCTCCTTGCGAGCCACGTCATCCTCTCCATCCCCGTCGTGCCGATGTGCCTGGCGGCGTTCTACTACGCCTTCCAGCGTCGATTCACGACGCACAAGAGGGTGACGAGAGTGCTCTTTCCGATCTGGCTCTACGTCTCGGTGACGGGCGTGATCGTGTTCTTGATGCTGCGCAGCGCGAACGGCTGACGAGCCACAGAGCTCGACTCACGGACACCCCGGCGTGCCCGCGGGCGCGAGGGTGCACGGGACGCACACGTGGTTCGACGGGCACGTCGCCTGCGAAAGGACGATGCCCACCGGGTTGTTCGCGCAGTTGCTGACGCACGTGCCCTTGCCGAGAAGGCCCGCGCTGCACGTCGAGACCGGCACCGGCGGATCCGGCAGGTACTCGTTCGGCACGCAGAGGTAGTTGGCGGCGTTCGTCGGGCAGACGTCCTGCTTGAGGCTTCCCTGCTGCGCGGCCGGCACGTTGCTCTGCGGGACGCACGTGCCCTGCTTCGCGCCCTGATAGTTGCAGCACAACGGAAACGCGAACGGCGCCTTGGCGGGCTTGTCGCACGCCAGCGAGCAGGCGCCGGTCGAGGTGCCCTTGAACGGATCCGTGCATGGTGCACATAGCTCGTCGGCGCTGCACGGCCCCTGCGTGAGCTGGCTCTGCTGGCTCGCGACGGCCGGCAGGCATTTCGACGTGCAGCGTCCTTCGGATGCCGGATCGGTGAAGGGCTGGCACGTGGGCGGCACGTAGTGGTTCGCGGTCGACGCAATCGGATCCGGCGTGCAGTAGCCGCCGGGGCACGAGCTGAGCTGCGCGCGCTGGGCGACGGGCACGAGGTCGGAAGGAACGCAGTGCGATCCGCCGCACGCCGGCGCGCACGCGCCGAACATCGCGGGATCGACCAGCGGCGGACCGCTGTACGGGCATGCGAGGATGAGCGGCGGCTGCGCGGGCTTGTCACATGCCACCGAGCACGCACCGGTCGGAACCGTGGGATCGACCGCGGTCGGATCGAAGCACGGCGCGCAACGCTCGTTGCTTGCGCACGTGCCCTGCGGAAGCAGGCTCGCCTTCGACGCGATGAGCGGAAGGCACGTGGAGAGGCATCGGCCCTCCGCGCCGCCCACCGACGTGCACGTCGGCGGCACGGCGTTACCGCCGCTCGCGGAGAGACTGTCGGGCGTGCAGAAGCCGCCCGGACACGCCGCGAGCTGCGATTGCTGCCCGACGGGAACGAGCTCCTTCGGAACGCAATGCGCGCCGCCGCACGCCGGCGCGCACGCCGGGAACACGTTGGGATCGACGACCGGCACGCCGTCATACGGACAATGGAGCACGAGAGGCGGGCCCTTCGGCTTGTCGCACGCGACGCTGCATGCGCCCGTCGGAGCCGTCGGATCGGCGGCGGTGGGATCGAAGCACGGCGCACATCGCTCGTCGTCCGCGCACGTCGCCTTCGGCAGCAGATCGGCCTTGCTTGCGACGAGGGGAATGCACGTCGAGAGGCATCGCCCCTCCGAGCCGCCCACCGACGTGCATGCGGGAGGAACGCCGTTGCCGCCCGTCGCGACGATCGAATCGGGCGCGCAGAAGCCGTCGGCGCCGTCCTTGCTCGGGCACTTGATGAGCTGGCTCTGCTGCGCGGCGGGCACGAGCGCCGAGGGCACGCAGTGACTGCCGCCGCACGCCGGCGTGCACGCAGGGAACATGTTCGGATCGATGATCGGCGGCCCGGTATACGGGCACTGGCTCCCGCCGTCGGTGCCACCTTCGCCGGTCCCCTGCCCGTCACACCCGGTGCTCTTGCCGACGTCGCACGCGCCGGTGTTGGTGTTGTCGAGCGGGTTGATGCACGGCGCGCAGCGCTCGTCGCCTCCACAGATGTCCTGCGGGAGGATGCTCAGGTACTGCTGCACCTGCGGCACGCACACGCTCACGCACGCGCCGGGCGCTCCGTTGAGCGACTTGCACGTGGCGGGGATGAACTTCGGATCCTTGATGATGTTGTCGGGCTCGCAGAAGCCGCCGCTTCACGGCGCGAGCTGCTTCGAGAGCGAGGGGTCGACGTTGTCGGTCGGAACGCAATGCGCGGGGCCGGTAGTGCAGCACGCAGGCAGCGTCGCCGGATCCAACGGCATGAGCGGAGCCTTCAAGCAGCCCGCTTCGCCGGTGGTCGAGGACGGCGCATCGGGCGCGAAGCCGATGAGCGGCGGACCACTGGGATCTTCGCCACATGCGACGAAGACCAGGATGACGCCCGCGGAGGCGGCGGCGGCCAAAGAGCGCGCTATACGCATGCGGATAAATTGCCTCGATTCTCGAACCGCGCAAGGCGCATGATGCCGCACGTGAGAACACGATCGTTTTTTTATGTGTAGGCTATTCCCATCGAGATAGCCTGCGCTACAGTCGATCGATGCAGCGCCGTCTCGCCAGGGTCGAGCTCGCCACGGTTGCAGGCCTCCTCGGTCTCGCAGTCCTCGCACCCCGCACCGCAAATGCAGGCGGATTCGAGATTCCGGACAACGGCACCGAAGCGCTTGGACGCGGTGCAGCATTCACGGCCAAGGCCGACGACGGCACCGCGCTCCAGTACAACATCGCCGGCCTCGCGCGGCAGCGCGGAACGCGCTTGCTCGTCGATACCAATCTATGGTTGAGCGATTATTCGTTTGCGCGGGCCGGATCGTATCCTGACGATCCGAACAACTCCTTCACGCCTTGGGGCAAGAGCCGGTACCCGGAGGTGAAGGACCAGGGCGGCGTCTTCGTCGAGCCGTTCGTCGCGGCGTCGACCGACTTCGGCTACTTCGATCGCTGGACGTTCGCGATCGGTGCGTTCGGGCCTTCGTCGGTCGGCAACCGCACGTACCCGGCGAGCCTCGGCTTCGCGCCCAACCCGGCGCGCTACGACATCATCCAGAACAAGCCGCAGGTCATCTTCGGAACGGCGGCGGCGGCAGTGCGAGCGCTGCCTTGGCTCGATGTCGGCGTCGCGCTCCACTACGTCTACGGCAACATCCAGGTCTCGTCGGCCACGTTCTCCGACGCAGTCGCGCACGGCACCGGCGCAGGTCAGTGCGCGAACGTGGAGTTCCAGCCGTGCGACGCGCGCGCCACCATCGCGTCGACGGGTGGCACCGTGACGGCGAGCCTCGGCGTGATGGCGCGCCCGACACCGAACTTCGCCTTCGGCGTGAACGTGCGCGGCCCCGCCACGCTCGAGACCACCGGTGACGTCACCACCGACGCTCCGCGCATCACGCCGAACGCGGGCTTTCGTCCCTCGCCCGTCACGTTCGTGGTCAAGCTGCCGACCGTCGCGCGATTCGGTGCACGATACATCTTCATGGAGCGCGACTTCGAGCGCGCCGACGTCGAGCTCGACGGCACGTACGAGGCGTGGGGCTCCGCGCAGGACGACGGTCTGCACGTCACGATCCCCGCCATCGCCGCCGACAATCCGCCGCCGGGCGTGAACCTCACCGGCATCGACTTCGTCTCACCGCACCACTACCACGACACGTACAGCGTGCGGCTCGGCGGCGCGTACAACGTGCGGCTGCAGGACAACGTCCTCACGCTGCGCGCCGGCATGTACCACGACGCGGCGGCGAGCGACCCGCAGTACACGCGGCTCGACTTCGACACCCTGGCGAAGACGGCGGGCACCGTCGGGGTCGGCTTCAAGGTCGGCGCCTTCGACTTCGGTCTCGGCTACGCGGAGATCTTCGACAGCGCGCGCAACGTCGATCCGGGCGCGCTGCAGCCGGTGAACGGGACGCAGCACGGCGCATCGGTCGACTCCACCGGCGCGCCGTACCCCGCGGTCAACGCCGGGCGCTACACGGGTCACTCGCGGCTCGTGTCGCTCGGAGTCTCCGTGCGGTTCGACGTGATCTTCGGCGCGCGTCGCGAGAACAAGCCCGACGCTCAGCCATCCGAGCCGGCCGCGCCTCTGCCGTCCGCGGAACCGATACCGGCGCCCGCGCCCGCGCCCGCGCCGCCCCCGGCACCCGCGCCGACGCCGGCACCCGCGCCGCCGGAGCCGAACGGCGGAGCGACGTGAACCCGGAAGTGCGCGACCTCTCGTGGCGGCAAGGAGTCGGCCACGAGATCGGTAGACCGTTGATGGGCCTCATCCGTACTGCGGGAAGGAACTTCCACAGAACGGCGTTTTCCCAAGCTGATGCAGTCACCGCAAGAAGACGACGAAGTCGCGAACATGCCCTCGCTCGCGAAGGCGTTCGCGGCCTTCGGCGCGGCCGCGGGTCTCTTCGCGATCCTGTCCCTCGGCGGGTTCCGCGCCGCGGCCCGTGAGGTCTCTCCTCTCACACCGATGATCGCGACGGCTGCGGTCGGCGCGATCG
>JAXDMI010000281.1:0-2713 GCA_034666145.1 Myxococcales bacterium
TCTCTTGCGATCAGGCGGCGTGGTGCCCCGTGCCCACGACGGTGAGCACGCTGTTCTCGCTCACGGCCGTGTGGGGCAGCAGCAAGTCGGACGTCTGGGCGGTCGGCTCCGGCGGCACCATCATCCACAACGACGGAACGGCGTGGAAGATCACGCCCACGACGGTCCACAACACCTTCCACGCGGTGTGGGGAACGGGACCGAACGACGTGTGGGCGGTCAGCATGACCGACGCCATCTTCCATTCGAGCGGCTTCGTGAACGGAAGCGCCGAGTGGACGCTCGCTCCTGCCGCGAAGCTCACGGCGAACGACACGAATCCGCGCATCGTGCTCTCGATCTGGGGAGCCCCCGGCGGCGACCTGCGCATCGGCACGCGCGCTCGTGCGGTCTTCGATCCGTCGACCGGGCTCTTGCCGTTCTTCAACCAGTACACGAAGACGGACGTCGACGGCGGCATCGGATGGTCGCGCGTCGAGGGCATGGGCACGGTCCACGGCTTCTGGGGCAGCTCGGCGACCGATCTCTGGCTCATCGCCGACGACAGCGAGCGCAACGGCTGGCAGAAGGGAATCACGATGCACGGCACGCCCGCGCTCGATGCGGGTGACGGCGGAGCCGAGCTCGCATGGCAGGCCGTCGACAGCCAGTCGTCGCTTCTCCTCGAGGCGATCTGGGGCAGCTCCGCGAACGACATCTGGGCGGTCGGCGACGAGGGCGTCATCCGTCACCTGACCGCGGGCGCGACGCGCTGGGAGATCGTCCCCTCGCCGACCACGAGCGCGCTGCATGCGATCTGGGGCAGCGCCGCGAACGACGTGTGGGCGGTCGGTGATTTCGGGACGATCCTCCACTGGGACGGCGCCACGTGGAGCGCATCGACGGCCGCGGTCCCCGTCGGCACGAAGAGGCACCTCTACGGCATCTGGGGCAGCTCCGCGAACGACGTCTGGATCGTCGGCGACGGCATCTCGCTCCACTACACGGGCCCGAAGCCCGGAGCGGGTGGTCGATGAAGCTCTCACTCATCAGCCGTAGGGGCATCGGTAGCGCGGGCGCGATCGCGCTCGGCGTGATCGCCGGCATGGTGGCGTGCTCCGACGACGGCGCGAGCGATCCCTCGCTGCCGCAGATCGACGGCGGACCGGTCACGCCCGAGCGCGACGCGAACGGCCAGCCCGAGGACGCCAGCGTCGATGCGAATGCCGACGCCGACGCCGAGGCCGGCCCGCCGCGCGTCTGCTCGGACGACGACTTCTGTCACACCACGCTGCCGCCGAAGGAGATCCTTCGCGCCGTGTGGGCCGACGGTCAGGGCACGGCGTGGGCGGTCGGCGACAGCGGCGACGTCCTTCGCTACGACGGCGCGACGTGGACGAAGCACGCGATGCTCGACGGCGCGCTCCGTTCGGTCTGGGGCAGCGGCCCGAACGACGTCTGGATCGGCGGCGAAGAGGGCCTCTTTCACGGCACCGGCGCGAGCGCTGCGAGCCTCGTCTTCACCAACGTGAATGCGCCCGGCGACGTGCGCGCGCCGATCACGTCGATCTGGGGACGCAGCGCGACCGACGTCTGGGCGGCGGGCGGCGTGCAGACCTCACCGAACATCGGACGCGTGCTCCACCTCACGAGCGACGGCGCAGACGCAGGCGCAGATCCCGACGCGGGCGCAGACGCCGGCTCGAGCTCGGGCTGGTCGCTCGTTCCCGCCTTCACGCCGCCCGTCGACACCACGCGCATCTGGGGCACGCCCGACGGCAGCGTGTGGGTCGCCGGCCTCCGTCTCGATCCGATCACGCGAAAGGTCGGCGTCGCCGTGCTGCGCCGCTTGCCCGGCGCGAGCAGTACGTTCGCCGACGTTCCCATCCCGGGCGATCCCAAGGGAGCCCCGTTCAACGCCGGCGGCGTGAACAAGATCTGGGACGCGTCGGTGGCCGCCGACGGCACGATCTTCATCCTCGGCCGCACCGACACGAGCCTCGCCGCGTACGTGTGCGGCACGACCACCGACGGAGGTCAGACCGTGACGTGGACGTTCGTGCCCACCGGCTCGGTGACCGAGCCGACGCGGAACTCCATCTGGGGCGCGGCTGCGAGCGACGTGTGGATGGCAGGCGACTACGGCCGACTCGGCCACTGGAACGGCAGCGCGTGGACGCAGGCCAAGACCACCATCTCGAAGTATCCCGAGATCGCGCCGCTCTACGCCGTGTGGGGCCGTGCCGGCGGCGAGCTCTGGGTGGTCGGCGACGGCATCGCGATGCATCGCGCCGCCGGGAAGAACTGAGGCCCAACCCATGAGAGCTCGCATTCGATCCTTTGCGCTCGGAGCTGCAGTCGTCGCGGTGGGCGCCGCCGCGGTCGTCGCGTGCGGTAGCGATCCGGCGGGCCGTGCGTTCGACGAGACCGACGCCGCGCAGCTTCCGGAGGCGAACGTCCCCGAGGCGGCCGCCGAGACCAGCACGGACGCGCACGACGCCTCGGACGAGCGACCGCCGTTCGATCCCAAAGACGAACCCATCACGTGCGCGAGCGGGGCGGCGGCGTGCGCCGTCGACCTCGTCGCGGGCGGCAGCCACTTCTGCGCGCGCATGAATGACGGCACCGTGCGTTGCTGGGGCGACGACACCTTCGGCGCGCTGGGCGGAGGCTCGCCCGATCGCGACGCGGGCTCCCCTGCCGACGCCGGCGTCGAGGCGGGCACGCGCACGCG
>JAXDMI010000282.1:0-2564 GCA_034666145.1 Myxococcales bacterium
GAAGCTCTGCGGCCTCGGCGCCGTGGGCGGCTGGATCGGCTTCGTCGGTGAAACCACAGTCGCCGCGATCCTCTACTACTTCCGCTGGACGCGAGGCGCGTGGCGCAAGGCGTACCTTCCCCGCTGATCGTCAGAGCGAAATATCAGAGCGAAATAGGAGAAGCCCGCATGGTCGGGGAAACCATGCGGGCTTGGTTTTCGGATGGCGCAGAGGGAGGGAGGAGGACTGTGAACCCCTACGCACCCGAAGTCTGTGTCAGGCCTTCAGGCCTGGTTGCCGTTGCGGCGGCGGCGCGCGGCGACGGTGATGCCGAGAGCGAGGAGGCCGATGCCGGCCCAGCCGCCCGTCGAGGTCGTGGTGCCCGCGGTCTTGCAGCCGCAGCCGGAGTCCGCGTTGGCCGCGGTCGCCGGGAGGCCGTCGTCCTTCGAGCCGGTGGTGCCGCCGACGTCCGCGCCGTTCGCGCCGATCTTGAACGTCTGCTCGGGAGAGTCGGGGTCGTTCGAGGCGACCGTGATGTCCGCCATCGCCGCGCCGGCGTTGGCCGGAGCGAACTTGATCTGCATGTCGTACTTGCTCTTCGGCGCGACGGTGATGCTGTCGCCGGGGACCGTGAACTGCGGGTCCGAGCTCTTGAACGTCATGACCGCGGCCATCTCACCGGAGTTCTCGACGGTGACCGTCTTGGTCGCCGAGCCGCCGGCCTTCACTGCGCCGAGGTCGACGCCGTCCGTCGGAGCATGCACGTTCGGGAGCGGGATGTGGACGACCGAGGCCTGGTACGCGACCTTCGAGGTCGGGACCGTGTACGCCTTCGAGTACGCGTTGATGCCGATGGTGGTGCTGAAGTTGTAGCCGAACACCTTGGTCATCGAGACGAAGGGCTGGATGTCCATCGTTCCGGCGACGTTCATCTCGCCTTCGACCTGGGCCATCACGTCCATGAAGTCGCCGTCGGTGGCGTCGATCACCGACTCGCCGGCGACCGTCGTGATCGGCGTGTTCGAACCGGTGAGCATGACCTTCGTGGTCTTGTACGAGAACGTCGGCTTCGTCGCGGCGCGCACGCCGATGTTGCCGTCCCAGCGGGTCGGGTCGAGCGTGTCACCGGTCGCGATCTCGGCGAGGTTCGCGAACGTCTCCGAGAAGAGCACCGAGTTCGCGAGGTCGGGCGCGCTCAGCTTGGTGTCGACCTTGGTGAAGCCCCAGGGCGAGAACTGCTGCGTGGCCTTCGAGTCGTAGGCGAACTTGGCGCCGGGGATCTTGTTGATCAGCTTGTCGGCGTCGAACGCGAACTGCGCGGTGAGACCGAAGGCGCTGACCTTGAGCTCGAGCGACGGCGTGAGCGTGTGACGAACGGTGACGGTGCCGTCGCTCTGCGAGCCGTTGGCGGCCTTGAGGACGATCTTCTTGTCGCCGGCCCAGGTGGCCTGGACCACGGCGCCCTTCGGCATCGCGACCGAGTAGAGCGGTCCGCCGTCCTTGACGGGGTCGATCTTGATGACGGCGCGAACCTGAGCGACCGAGGGGCCGAGGAAGCCGGTGTCGATCGAAGTGTCGAGGCCCTGCGCCATGTCGAACTTCAGCGCGGCGGTGCCGGTCGAAGAGTTCGGGCCCGCATTGTTGGCAGCCGTATCGGCGTGCGCTTGCGAAGCGGCGAAGGTCACGCCGGTCGCGGCGGCCATCATCATGGTGAATCGAAACGCAGAGCGAAGGTTCGTGTGAGCGCGCATGGTGGAAGTCCTCTCCAGTTGTCCGGCGCATCCCTGCGCGCGGTCCTTGTCCCAATCCTTCCTCTGAGCTCGTTGCCCCGAAGCTCCGAGGTAGGTTGGAGTACTCTTCAGCACGCACCGTGCCGCTGATGTAGGACATGCGCTCCGTAGGAAAATCGCGGGGTTCTGGACTAGCGCGGGTGTGGTTACAAGTAGGCTGTACTCCGCCTGTGGAGTACATGATCCACCCCTGGATCCCATGAGCATCCTCGAATCCGTGGGAAATCCCGGGGGGCGCCGCGCGGGCGAGGCGATCGCGGACTAAGGTCACCCTCATGTGCGGGAGGGCGGTCCTCGTCTCCTCTGTAGAGGACATCGCTTCGATGTTCGGCGTCGACGCGATCCCCATCGGGCCGCCTCGGTACAACGTCGCGCCCGGCCAGGACCTCGTCATCGTCCGGACGAAGCCGCTCTCGAGACCGCCCGTCGCCCCTTCCGCCGGGCCCGCGAGCGCGCCGCCGAGGGAGCTGGCGATGGCCCGATGGGGCCTCGTGCCGTGGTGGCCGAAGGACGGGAAGATCGCCCAGAAGTGCATCCAGGCTCGCGCCGAGACCATCGCGAAGGCGCCCGCGTTCCGTGATTCCTTCAAGAACCGGCGCTGCCTCGTCGTCGTCGACGGCTTCTACGAGTGGAGCGGAACCGGCAAGAACCGCCATCCTCATCACATCCATCGCGAGGACGGGCGGCCGTTCGCCATCGCCGGCATCTGGGACTACTGGCAGTCGCCTATCGACGGCAGCGTCATTCCCACGTGCGCCGTCGTCACGACCGCGTCGCGCGGATCGATCGCCGAG
>JAXDMI010000283.1:0-9388 GCA_034666145.1 Myxococcales bacterium
GCTCGGCGCCACCTTCCCGAGCAGCGAAGAGTTGCAGTAGAACGTGAGACACACGACACCCGTCACGACCAAAGCGCTGAACGCTTTGGCCGTGTTCGTCAGCCGGAAACGACGCACGGCGACCTCCTTGTTGTGAGGGACAAGGTAATTTCGGCCGTGCGGGTTGCATGGAAATCGGACGGGTGACGCGTCCGAATTTACGCAGCTCCCGCCGTGCGCCTCACGTGCCAGCCGCGCGTCTCCGGTGAGACGGCATGCTTGGTGCCTAGGGCGTCATCGGATGCGCGCGGTACGAGAATGTCGACGGCGTCGTGAACGTCAACGACCACACGACCGAACCGCCGGCGACCTCGGTCACTGCCGGCCATGTCGCCGAGGAGTCCGAGCGTCCGCCCCAGCCGATCAGATAACGATTCGCATTCATCATGAACGCGGACCCCATGAACGTCGTGTCCGGCTGCGCGGAGGGACGCGTGGTGATCTCGGTGAACGACGTCACCGTCTTTGCGCTCTCGTCGAGCACGTAGGAGACGACGCGCGTGGGGTGATCGCCGGCCGGCGAGAGAGCGCCGTTGTCGAACACGAGCAGCGTGCCGTCGGACTGCTTGTTCGCGTGGTGCTGGAAGGCCGTGCGTTGCGCGGTCGTCAGCCCGAAGTCATCCGACTTGCCGCCGAGCGTCCACAACGTTGCGCCGGTCGTTCGACTGATCTTCAGGATCGAGCTCGTGTGACGAAGCGAGACGATGAGGTTGCCGTCGACGGGATCGATCTGGAATGAGTTCGCGTGCACGTAGTCCGACGTCGCCGCGTCGGTGAACGCGTTGCTGAAGACGCTGTCCGTGAAGAGCGACGGCGCGTCGTCGCTGTCCCACTCGAAGAGGACGACGCCGTGGTCGACCTCCTGGATGACCGCGGCCGTCACCGGCGCTTGCGTGCTCCACGCGTCGTCGATCTCCGACAGGTCGAGGGTCTTCGGCGCGTAGCCGAGCAAGAGATAGTGCTCCGGACCCAGCACGAGGAAATCGTGGACGTCGGCCGGAATCACGCCGTGATCGCGATTCGCGAGGACCGACAGCGTCGTCTTCTCGCGGAAGTGATCGTCGAGGAGATGGATGCCCTCGTTTTGGACCGCGTACGAATAGCCGCGCTGCCCGGTGTCGAACGTCTGCGGACGGAAGTCTGCGACGGTCGCAGGCGTGGTCCCGATCGGTGCCGGCGGGCGGCGGTAATACAGCGGTGCGCCTGCGCGATCGACGATGGCGAGCCACCCGAGCGCCGGCGTGAGCAAGATCGGCTCGGAGCCGGCCAACGTCGGCGACGGGTTCGTCACGCTATACGCGGGGAAGTCCGGCGGTAGGTAGTGAACCGTGTACGTCTTGCTCTCGCCGGACGCCGACGCGACGTTCACGATGATGTCCTCGCGAGGCGTCAGCGTGAGTGAGGAGATGACGGCCGTCGTCGCGGGCTTGCCATTGACGGTGAGAGTCAGGCCGTCTGCGGTGGTCGCCGTAACGTCGACCGGGACGAGCGAGTTGAGCGACGAGATCGTGTAGTCGAGGACCGACGGATCGAAGGCCGGGCTCAGCACGCCGCTCGAGATCGACAGAGCGCTCAGCGCAGCGGAAGAGGCGATCGTGGTCAGGCCCCCTTCTGTGCCTGCGTCCGGCTCCGTTGTGGCCGTCGGCACCGGCGGAACGACCGCCGGTTGCTCGGCGGCAGGAGTGCTCGACGAGCACGCGAGCGCCGACATGCCGGCGGCGACCAAGAGGACACTTGCAACGCCCACCGCCGACGGAAAAGAACGCATAAATTTCTTGTAGCTTTCGGTAGCGCTCAGCGATCACCGAAGCTGACGAATTGGTCGAAATCCCGGACGAACCGAGCGATCGCACTGCAAGGTTGTTGCAGGTCGCCACAGCTACGAACGCAAAGGCGACGCTCGTCCGCGTGCGCGGATCAGCCGCGCGGATCAGCGACCGATGGCGCCGCGATAGACGAAGCCGTCGCTCGCGAAGCCGTCGCCGTACTTGATCGCGTACCAGCCGTCCTTGATCGCGCCGAGCTTCACCTTCGTACCGCGCGGGAGGCGCGCGACGACGCCGCCGGTCTTCGGTACGTCACGCACGAGCGCCACTTCCCAGCCGACGCTCGCTTCGCTGCCGGCGGCTGCGGGCGGAGCATCGGGCTTGTCCTTGTCGCTGACGTCCTTCGCGTTCTTGTCCGCGCCGTCCGTCTTGTCGTCCTTCGCGGTCTTGTCGCTCTTGTCGATCTTCGGCGCGTTCGCGTCGACGGCGGGCGGAGCGAACGTCACGTTGTACGCGACGGTGTACCGATTGTGCTCATGCGCGATGCCTGTCGCGGTGACGCCGGAGAAGTGCGTCTTCAGGCAGTTGGTGATGCCTTCGATGTTGCCGACGGTCGACGACTTGCCGACGTCCCAGCTGAGGCCGCCCGACGGGAACGCTGCGGTGGCGACGAACGAGAGTTTGCCGGTCTGGCCTTCGGCGGCCGAGCACTGCGCGAGCTTGCGGAGATGCGGAGGCACGACGTTGTCGAGCCCGGTGAGCGTCCCGCACTCCTTGCCCTTCTTGCTCTCGCCGTCCGTCGTCTTGCACGCGATGACGGAGCCGCGCTGCACGCTCACTTGCGGAGGACCCGAAGGCACCGTCGCGCTCGTCACCGCGGACGCTCCGGCTCCGGCGCTCGCGTTGGACGAAGGAGCTCCGGCGAGGCCCGACTTCGCATTCACGCTCGCGGGCGGCGCTTCGGGTGCGCGTCCCGCTGCCTTGGCGCTCGCCGCCGCCGATGCAGCGGCAGCCGCGGCTTCGCCTGGCGCGTTCGGTCCGAGCTTGACGCCCATGACCCGAGGCCACGCGACGCCGATCACGAAGCCGACGGCGGCGATGACTCCGACCTTCACCCAACCAGGGCTGTCCCGATCAGGAGCCGGCACTTCCACCGCGAGCGGTGCGTCCTTGCGCATTCGAACCTCGGTTCTACCAAGAAGCCTTCGGCGGGTCGAAATACCCGAAGCCTTTTCGATAGAACGCTCGAACGCGAACGGTTCGTCCGTTCAGTCTGCGGCGCCGACCAGGTCAGGGCACGATGCGGATCGCGAGGACGAGCGAGCCGTTCTGGTACGCGAAGCCGCCGACGTGGAACTTCTTGCCCGGCTCCGCGGTTATCTCGGCGAGCGGGTTGAAGCCGACGCCGTCGGGCTTGCTGATCGACGCTGCGACCTTGAAGCGCTTGTCCGAGGAGAGACCGTTGTACGCCACCTGGAACGTGCGGCCGTTCGGCAGCGGCATCGTGCTCGGCGTGCCCTGGGCGAGCGGAAGCAGCTTCTTGTCGAGGAGCTTCCAGCAATTGTGCT
The DNA here is from genome assembly GCA_034666145.1 of Myxococcales bacterium. GTDB lineage: Bacteria > Myxococcota_A > Polyangia > Polyangiales > Polyangiaceae > Labilithrix. The sequence continues at coordinate 3,374 of JAXDMI010000283.1, forward strand.
TGAGCGGCGGCACCTCGCCGATGGCGGGATCGACGCTCGGCGTCGGGCACGTCGTGCCGTGGATGACGAGCACTTCGGCGCTCGGCGAACGGGCGCCGGCGGGCTGAGCTTCGGCAACGCCGGGCGCACCGACGGTCACACCGAAAAGGACGGCGCATCCAGCAACGACGCCCGCGAGCATCGATGTCCTACGGGGAAATTTGCGCATCACTTTTCTCCTGTCTCGTCGACCCAGACCACGACACTCGTCGACAGCTCGTTGGCCGTCGGAAGATAGAACACGCTGACGGCGTTGCCCGGAGAATTGACGGTGCTGACGCTCACGCCCGTGCCGCCGTTCGTGGCGACCGTTGCGACGGTGGTGTTGCCCGGCTGGACCGCTTGTACGGCGGGCGCGTTGCCGTTGGCGCCACTCGCCATCGGAGCTTCGTCGGTGCGGTGCTGCGCGAACAAGAAGAACGAGGCGGCGAGAGCCAGCGCCGCGGCGATGCCGGCGCCGATCTTGACGCGCGGGCTCATGGACTCGACACGCTTGGCACGCGCTGCGGCGAGCGAGCTGACGTTCGCGCCTTTGTTCTCGCTCGTCGCGGTGTGCTTCTCGTCCGTGACGAGCGCCACGCGAGACATGACCGAGTCGGCGACGTCGAACTTCGCGGTGGTCTTGCCCGGGCCTGCTTCGTAGCCGCGCGTGACGATGTCACCGAGGCCGGCGATCTGCTCGACGAAGCGCACCGAATCGGGATCGGTCGCGAGGAGCTTCTGCGCTTCCTCGAGCTCCGCGCCTTCGAGCTCGCCGTCGGCGTACGCCATCAACTTCATCATGTTGTCGGAAGAGAGACTCATGACTCACCTCCCGAGCTGGATGAGGGCGCGTCATCCGACGCCTTTGCGGCAGCATCCGAATCGGGCACCGGCCCGATCTGCTCTTGATAACAATCGGCCAGCGCCTTCTGGAGCTTCTGACGCGCATGGAAGAGGCGGCTCATGATCGTTCCTTTCGAAACGCCCATGGCTTGAGCCATCTCTTCGTAACTGAGTCCTTCGATCTCTCGCATGACGATGACGCCGCGGTGGTAGGGCGGTAGCGCGTCGAGCGCCACCTGGAGGCGAGCGGCGATTTCTCGCCGACGGACGACGTCGGCGGGGTCAGACCCGTCGACACGACTGAGCAGGGGAAACTCGGCTTCGGTGCTCTCGTCGGTTTCGAAACGGCCTTCATCGATGTCCACGAGCTGGCGACCCGGCTTGCGGATGAGATCGATGCTGAGGTTCGTGATGATCCGATAGAGCCAAGTGAAGAAGCTCGAGCCACCCTGAAAGTTTTCGAGTCCCTTGAAGACCCGAAGAAAAGCGTCCTGAACAAGCTCGCGGGCGTCGTTCTCGTCGCGGACGAGGGCGAGGGCGATCGCAAAGGCTCTGCGCTGATGACGTTCCACGAGCGACCGGAAAGCCGCCCTGTCACCTTGTTGCGCCCTCGCGATGAGTCCACGGTCCTCCTCTGCTTCACGTATCCGTGCCTGCTTGGCGTTTGACGCGTCGGAAACCCTAGTATTCACGCTAGGCGACGGAGGAGGCGCATGAGACTGCGTCTTGGATCCGCGTCTGTCCAGGTCCGGGTCGGACGAATCCGGCGCCGGCACCGAAGACGGCGGAGTTCCATCGGTTGCGTCGGGAATCTCTTCCCCGGACGCTTCCGGCGACGTCTCCTCGGGATCGGAGGTCTCTGGGCGCGCGACGGACATTCGCGGGCTTAGGGTAGACCATGGAACCCGGGGGAGGCTACTTGCTCCGCCACGCCCCGCTCCGCGGCGCGGTGTAGTCTGACGGGACCATGAAGCGCATCCTCGTCTGCCTCGATGCCTCCCCTCGCGCCGTCTTCGTCCTCCAGACCGCCAGCGATCTGGCGGCGAAGACCGGGGCGAAGCTCGTTCTCCTGCGCTCGGTCGGCCTGCCCGCCGAGATCGATCAAGAGTTCTACGTGCATGCGGCCGGAAGCATGACCGACATGCTGGTCGACAAGGCCAAGAAGGACCTCGACGCCCTCGCCAAGGACGTCCCGGCCGGCATCATCGAGGGGTACGACGTACACATCGGGACCCCGTGGGACACGATCTGCCGTGAGGCCGTGGCCCGCGACTGCGACCTCGTGGTGCTCGGATCGCACGGTTATTCGGGGATGGATCGCATCCTCGGCACCACCGCGGCCAAGGTGGTCAACCACTGCGAGCGGTCGGTCCTCGTCGCGCGCACGAAGCTCTGAGCCATCGCTCAGGTCGCGCGCTCAGTGTGATTCGTCGTCGTCGCCGCCGCTGTTCGGCGGCAGATGCGGGCGGAGCTGCGGCGCGCGAGCCTTTGGCTCCTTCAGCTCGCCGAGCGTGACCCTCAGATCGACGGGCTTTCCCGCGCGGATCACCTTCACGTTGACGGTCTTGCCCACGCCCGCGGTGCTCGCGAGCCACTGCAGGAGGCTGCCGCGATCGATGGTCTGACCCTCGAAGCCGACGATCACGTCACCGACCTCGATCTTCGCCTTCTCGGCGGGTCCGCCCGGCTCGATCTGCTGGATGACCGCCCCTTTTTCCCCGGCGATCTTGAGCTGCTTGTGCTCGTCGGGCGACAGATCGCGTGCGTCGCGGATGACGACGCCGAGGGCGCTGCGGGTGAACTTCCCGTCCCGGATCAGGGTCGGCATCAGCTGCTTGACCATGTTGATCGGGATGGCGAAGCCGATGCCCTGCGCGCCGTCGCCGCGGATCGCGGTGTTCATGCCGACGACCTCGCCCTTCAAGTTGAGGAGAGGGCCGCCGGAGTTGCCGGGATTGATCGAGGCGTCGGTCTGGAGGAAGTTGTAGTAGCCGCTCGAGTCGAGGCGCACGTCGTTGCCGCCGCGGCCCTTGGCGCTGACGATGCCGGCGCTGACGGTGTGCGACAGACCGAACGGATTGCCGATCGCGACCACCCAGTCGCCGACCTCGAGCGCGTCGGAGTCACCGAGCGGAATCGCGGTGAGGTCCTTTGCGCCGTCGATCTTCACGACGGCGATGTCGGTGCGCGGATCGCGTCCGGTGACCTTCGCGTTGTAACGATGCTCGTCGGAGAGGAGCACCGTGATCTCGTCGGCGCCTTCGATCACGTGGTTGTTCGTGATGATGGTGCCTTCCTTGTCGACGACGAAGCCGGTGCCGAGGCCCTTCTGCGTGTGACCGCGGCGACGGCCGAAGGCGCTGCGGCCCTCCTCTTCTCCGCTCGTGTAGATGGTCACGACGCTGGGATCCGCGCGCTTCGCGATGGGCGCGAAGCTCAGCGGCGCCATCTTGAGCTCCGTGGGCGGGGCCGGCGTGGGCGTGGCTACCGTCGTCGTCGTGATCGGCGGTACGGCCGAGCTTCCCGACGAAAGCGTCGCCGAGTCGGCGCTTTCGGGCGTGGGCGGGCCCGGCTGTGCCTTGGGCTTGCAGCCCGCTGCAGCGACGACGAGGCAAACGACCAGGAAAAAGGGCGAGCGTCTCAACTGCATGGCTCCTCAGCCGATCGACGCACGAACGGTCCGGTTTATTGCTTCGACGCTCCGCCGCTCGCCGATCCCGCGGCCGTCTTCGACTTCTCGACGAAGCGCATCCTCAGGTCGAAGAGCACCTGGGCCACGAGACGCTCTTCGTCCCCGGTGAGGTTGCCCTTCGTCTTGTCCTCGAGGAGACCGAGGATGTCGATGTTCTGCTTCGCCAGACCGAGATCGACGTGGGTCTCGTTGGTGTCCGGATCCGGCGCCTCGCCGAGGTGCATGAGCGCCGAATGGCTGAGCGACAGGACGAACGTCGCGAAGTCGATCTGCGGCAGCGTCTCGTGATCGCTCATCGCGTCACTCACTCGGGACGGCTATCGGTGTCCGTGGGCTCGTTCGTCGCTTCCTCTTCCTCGTCGTCCTCGTCATCGCCGAGGTCCGCGTCGTTCGACCCCGTGTCGACCGCGGCCGCGACGGCCGGCTGAGCCAACGCCGGCTGCGACGTCCCGAACGGCTCTGACTGGTCGGCGAGATCGGGAAGGCCGGAGATGTACTTCTCGACGTCCTTGTCGGTCACGGTGCCGGCCTTGAGGTTGCGCTCGCGGACGCGGACGTCGAACGTCCACGGATTGGTCTTCTGCGTCATGCGCACCGTTTAGCCTCGGCGACGACGCGCCGCAAGGCCCCTCAGGAGGGCTTTTTCGAAGTCAGCTGCACGAGATCGCCGCTTTTTCCGTGCTCGTGGGGATGGGCGTGGTCGTGGCCATGGCCTTCGTGGGAGTGATCGTGGGTGGGGTCGTCGCAGCCGCCGTATCCGGCCTCCTCGAATCCCGCGGCCGCCTCGGCGATCTCCTCTTCCGAGGCCTCGGCGATCTCCATCACCTTCACGGCGTAGCGGAGCGTGACGCCCGCGAGCGGATGGTTCGCGTCGACCACCACCGTCTCGTCCTTGACCTCGACGACGCGCATCGGAACTTCGTCGCCGTCGGGAGATTCGGCGACCACCTCGTCGCCGACCTTCACGTTCTTCGGCTCGGGGAAATCGGTGCGATCGATCTCGAGGACGAGCTCGTCGTCGCGCTCGCCGAAGCCTTCTTCGGGGCTGACGGTGACGTCCTTCGCAGCGCCGACCTCGAGCCCGACGAGCGCGGCTTCGAGCCCGGGGACGAGCATGCCGTAGCCGTGCACGTACGTGATCGGCTCGCCGTCCTCGGCGTCGCTCGAATCGAGCACCTCGCCCTTGTCGTCCTTGAGCGTGTATTCGAGCACGACACGAGCGTTGGCCTGGATCGCTTTCATGGCTGACTCCTCTACTACACCGCTTCGGGTCCGACGATATGGCCTGCGATCGCGCTGGCTGCAATCACGAGCGGGCTCGCGAGATACACCTTGCCCGGGCCGCTACGACCCGGAAAATTACGGTTGATCGCGCTCACCGTGACTTGCTCGGGCGAGTCGCTCACGCCCGGTCCTGCCTTGATGCACGCGCCGCAGGACGGGTCGACGAGCTCGGCGCCGGCTGCCTTGAAGACCTCGAGGTAGCCCTTCGCTTCGGCGTAGCGACGGATGTCCTGCGACCCGAACTGGATGTAGAGGTGGACGCCGTCGGCGACCTTCTTCCCCTTCTTCACCGCGTCGGCGAGGACGGCTGCGTACATGTCCATGTCGGCCTTCTTGCCGCCGGTGCACGAGCCGCCATACGCGATGTCGATCTTCACGTCCTTGCCGCCCGACGCGCCCGCGAGGTCCTTCAGCGGAATGCCGTTCCGCGGATCGCCGGGCGTCGCCACCATCGGCTCGACGGCCGCGAGATCGATCTCGAACGTGGCCAGGTACTCGGCGCCCGGATCGGCCTTCACGAGGCGCGCGCGCACGTCTTCGGCTTTCAGCCCGCGCTGCGCGACGAGGTAATCGACGATCACCTCGTCGGCCTCGATGATGCCGGTGAAGCCGCCCGCCTCGACCGCCATGTTGGTGAGCGTCGCGCGCTCGTCGAGCGCCATGTGCGTGATGCCGTCACCGGCGAACTCGAGGACCTTGCCGATGCCCTTCCCGCTCTTGAAGAACTCCGAGCTGAGGATGTGGAGCATGACGTCCTTCGCGCAGACTCCGCTCTTCGGCTTGCCCTTCAGCACGAAGCGCGCGGTCTCCGGCACGGTGACGCGGACGTCCTTCGTGTACCAGGCGTTCGCCATGTCGGTGGATCCGACGCCGAACGCGAAGCACCCGAGCGCACCGGCCATGCACGTGTGCGAATCGGTGCCGGCGACGAGCTGACCGGGGAGCGCGATCTCCTCGATCACCTTGTTGTGACAGATGGCTTCGGAGCCCACGAGCTTCCCGTCACGGTGGACCTCGCCATAGAGCTTCACGCCCTGACGCTTCGTGAAGTCCTCCTGCACGGTGGCGAGCTTCTCGGCGGTCTCCTTGAGCCCCATGTCGCGATGCGCCTTCGGCATGACGAGATCGAGGAACGTCAGGTGATCACGAAATGCCCACACGGAAGCGGGATCCGT
>JAXDMI010000284.1:0-2816 GCA_034666145.1 Myxococcales bacterium
CGCACGCTCACCGTCGATCTCGGCGGTCTGCACGTACCGAGGCACGGCTCCTTCGATCTCGATGCCGACACCGACGGCGCCGGTCCCGACACCGCGGACGGCAAGGCGACGTTCGCCGCGCTCGACATGCCCGGCGCGCCGATGGGCGTGATCAACCTGGGGCTCGTGAAGGGCGGCATCTACGAAGTGGTGATGTTCCAGGCCGAGCGCAACCAGTGCGGCTCGAACTTCAAGGTCACGCTGAAGGACTTCAACAAGCCGAAGTCCACCTGCGCATCGGCGTGCGGCGACGGCATCGTCGCGAGCGACGAGGTCTGCGACGACGGCAAGAACGACGGCAGCTACGGCGGCTGCCAACCGGGATGCAAGGCGCGCGGCCCGTTCTGCGGCGACGGCCACCTCGACCCACCGAAGACTGCGACGACGGCGCGCAAAACGGCACCTCCGGCGGCAGCTGCACCGCGACGTGCAAGACCGTCCTGGTCCACTGACGCCGTCGAGGCGAGAACGAGAATCAGGGAGACATCGCTCGAGTCAGCGCGGGGCGGAGGCCAGGCCGCCCACGCGGCGCGGTTCGGGGGCGCCGATCCATTCGAGGCCGAGGCGGCCGATGGCCGGGGCGTCGGCGAGGTGGCCGCGCTCCTTCAGCTTGTAGCCCATCGCTTCGAGACGCTTTTGCGTCGGCTCGGCGAGGCCGTCCTTCTCGTACGCCACTTCATCGGGGAGATGCTGCATGTGGAAGCGCGGCGCCGCGACTGCGCTCCCGATCTCGAGGTGGAAGTCGACGACGTTCGAGAGCTCCAGGAACACCGACGTGATGATGGTGGGGCCGCCCGCAGCGCCGAGCGCGAGGAGCACCTTGCCGTCCGGTCCCGTCACGATGGTCGGCGCCATCGACGACAGCATCCGCTTGCCCGGCGCGATGGCGTTCGCTTCGCCCTGCACGAGGCCGAACCCGTTGGCCGTACCCGGCACGGCAGCGAAGTCGTCCATCTCGTTGTTGAGGACGAATCCGGCGCCCTTCACCGTGACGCCGGAGCCGTACCACCAGTTGATGGTGGTGGTGATCCCGACGGTGTCACCCGCCGCGTCGACCACCGAGAAGTGCGTGGTGTGCGGACCGCTCGCGCTCGCCGGACCCGCCGCCGCGATCTCCGCCGAGGGCGTGGCCTTGTCGGGCGCGATGGTGGCGCGCTGGTCCTTCGCCCACTTGTCCGAGAGCAGCTCCGCGAGCGGCATCTTCACTACGTCGGGATCGCCGAGCTTCGCGTTGCGCGCGGCAAACGAGCGGCGCATCGCCTCGAAGACGTAGTGCAGCTCCTCGGGTGACTGGAAGCCCATCTTCCCGAGCTCGTAGCCCTCGAGGATGTGACAGATCATCGCGAGCGTCACACCACCGGACGACGGCGGCGGCATCGACACGATCGTGTGACCGCGATACGTGGTCTCGATCGGCGTGCGCCACTTCGCCTGGTACTTCTTGAGATCGGCGAGCGTGACGAGCCCGCCGTCGGCCTTCATCTGCGCGACGATGGCGTCGGCGGTCGGTCCTTCGTAGAAGCCCTTGGGTCCCTTCTCGATGCGCTTCAGCACCGCGGCGAGCTCGGGGTTCTTGAACGTCGCGCCCTTCGCGAGGGGCACGCCACCAGGGAAAAATAGGGCTGCAGAGACGGGATGCTTCAGCAGGCGCTTGCCCGCCATCTCCATGGTGGAGAGGAACGCGTCGTCGATCGTGAAGCCGTTCTCGGCGAGCGCGATGGCCGGCGCGAGCAGCTCGGACCACGTCTTCTTCTTGGAGCCGAGCTTCTGGTGGAGCTCCCACAGGCCCGCGACGCTGCCCGGCACGCCCACCGACTTGATGCCTTCACGCGCCTCGGGCTTCGCCTTGCCGTCGGCATCGACGTACATGTCGCGCGTCGCGCCGGCCGGGGCCGTCTCGCGGAAATCGAGCGCCTTCGCCTGACCGCCGATGCGCGCCACCGCGAATCCTCCGCCGCCCACGTTGCCGGCCGTGGGATACGCGACGGCGAGCGCGAAGGCCGTGGCCACCGCCGCATCGGCGGCGTTACCGCCCGACGCGAGGACGTCGCGACCGACGTTCGACGCGATGGCGTTGTCGCTCACCACCATGCCCTTCGGCGAGCGCACCGTGACCGGATTCGAATAGGGCCATTCTCCGCGCGTCCCGCCGTCGGCGTTCGTCGCGGTGCCGGCATCGGCGACGGACGGCGGCGCAGGCGGCGCGACCGCGACCGTCGGCGGTGCCGGCTGCGGCGGAGTCGGCCGGATCGGCTCCGGACCTCCGCATGCCGCAGCGAGGAGGAGAGAGAGAAGGACGACGGCGGACGAGAGCGTCTTCGGGGAGCGCATGGCGGCCGGCACAGTAGCGCGACCTCACCGGTACGTCGCTTGTGCCGCGCTGGCGCACGGGGCGCTCGCTCGGGGGATGCGCCAGCGGGTGAGCGCCGCGGCCGTGTCACAAGTAGCGCCAAAACCTGCCTGAAAACGCGCTGAATGGCGCCATTTTCATGGCCCTAGCTCAGGCACGACCATTGCGAAGGCCTCCTCCGTCGCAGCATCACTGCGCCCTTACCGGAGATGACCCACGTGAAGATCGCCACTACCGCTCTCGTTGCCCTCGTCGCCATCGCCTCCTCCACGGTTGCGTGCAGCTCGTCGTCGGGGAACACCGACGAGGTCGATACGTCGACGGCGCTCTCCAGCCTGCGCACCCCCACCGGTAGCTTCTCCGAGGAGAGCGCAGGCAAGGCCTTCGGCGGCTATCGCGCGGGTCGCGCGAACAGCTCGCGGGTCTC
>JAXDMI010000285.1:0-3351 GCA_034666145.1 Myxococcales bacterium
TGTCGTTGCCGACCGGCTTTCCCGTGGCGGTCGCATCTCCGAACGTGCCGAGGAGATCGTCGCGGAGCTGGAACGCGATGCCGAGCGGACGCCCGTAGCGCGCCAGCTGCGCGACGCGCGTCTCGGATGCGCCGGCGAGGTGCGCGCCGAGCGCGAGCGGCCCGGTCACCGTGTAGCTTGCCGTCTTGAGCGCGTGGATGACCTCGACGCTCGCGTGCGTCGACATCTCCGCGAGCTGTCCGGTGACGACCTCTTCCTGGATGCGTGCGAACGCGCGCGCCGCACCGAGCACACGCTCGGCCGGCAGGTCGCTCTCGAGCAGCGCCTCTTGCGCGTAACCACACGCGAGGTCGCCCGCGAGCACGGCTGCGGAATCCCCGAGGCGCTTCGAGCCGAGCCGATCGCGGAGGAGCACGTGCACGGCGGGTCCGCCGCGGCGCACGTCATCATCGTCCATCCAGTCGTCGTGGATGAGCAGGTAGACTTGGAGCAGCTCGATCGCGAGCATCGCCCTATCAACGGTGGCCCAGCTCACGCTCGCCGAGCTCTTGTTCGCCGAGCTCTCGTTCGACCAGCCTGGGCTGCCTTCGTCGCTGCAGGCCACGAACGCGGCGCCGACGAGCGCGGCGCGCATCCGCTTTCCGCCACGGACCGCGAGACCGGAGACGGCCTCGGCCGCCGCTCCGACCTCTGCGCTCACGGCGCTCGCCGCGGCGACACGCGGCTTCAACCAGGCCTCGAGCGAACCGTCGACGTGCTTCCGAACGCGATCGAGGAGCGCCGCGAACGTGACGTCCTCACCGGAGGCTTCAAGCGCGGGACTCATGTGCGTCGATCCATGGACTCGATGGGTTGGCTGTGCCAGTGTCGTCGGGTCGAGCGGTCGGCCGTATGAACCGACTGGTTCAGGCGGTTGCGTGAGTGAGAGCACGAGCGAGGGTTGCGGGAGGCAGGCGCGATGAGCACGACGAGTGAAAAGCCCCTGCCCTCTGCCTCTTCTTAGGAGTCGTCGCTGCAGGCGTCAACCTGGCCCGTTTTTATTTTCACGTGCGAAATCGCGTGCTTTCAGTTTTCTTTGAAGAGTTTCTATAGCTTAGGAGCGAGCGCGGCAGAGCGCGGCACGAACCCGCGCAACGGACGCGACGAGGCGGCGCAACCAAGCGCGGAACGAGGGCACATGAGCGGTCAGCCAAGTCACATCGGACAGCGCAAAGCGGACCACCTCGCGCTCTGCGCGACCGACGAGGTCGCGTTCCGCGACAAGACAACGCTCTTCGAGCAAGTGCGCTTCGTCCACGACGCGCTTCCGGATCTCGACGCGAACGAGCTCGATACGTCGTGCACGTTGCTCGGCAAGCCGCTGAAGGCGCCGCTCGTGATCGCGGCGATGACGGGCGGCACCGATCAAGCCGCGCAGATCAATCGCGAGCTCGCGTCGATCGCCGAGGAGCACGGGTTCGGCTTCGGTCTCGGCAGCCAGCGCGCGATGCACGTGCGCACCGACGCCGGCACGAAGAGCTCGTACTCGGTCCGCGAGGTCGCGCCCAAGGCGCTCGTCCTCGGCAACCTCGGTGTCGTGCAAGCGCGCCAGATGACGCTCGCCGAGATCGAGGCGCTCGTACGCGCCATCGGGGCCGATGCACTCTGCATTCATCTCAATCCCGCGATGGAGCTCGTACAGCCCGGCGGCGATCGCGATTTCCGCGGTGGGCTCGACACGATCGCCGCCGCCGTTCGCGAGCTCCCCTTCCCCGTCATCGTCAAAGAGACCGGCTGCGGTCTCTCGCGCAACGTCGGCGAGCGGCTCATCGGCGCCGGCGTTCGTCACGTCGACACGTCCGGCGCCGGCGGCACGTCGTGGGTCGCCGTCGAGACCAAGCGCGCCGAGGCCGCCGAGGATCACGCCGCGCGGAAGCTCGGCGAGGCGCTCTGGGACTGGGGCATCCCCACCGCGGCGAGCATCGGGATGCTCGCGCCGCTCGGCTTCGAGACCATCATCGCGACCGGCGGCGTCGCGACGGGCCTCGACGTCGCGCGCGCGGTCACGCTCGGCGCAAGCGCAGCCGGCATCGCCCGCCCCGTGCTCAAGGCCCTCACCGCCGGCGGACGCGCGGGCGCCGTCGCCTTCCTGGAGAGCGTTCTCACCGAGCTCCGCGCGGTCATGCTCCTGACGGGAAGCCGCGATCTGGCAGCCCTCCGCAAGGCGCAGCACATCCTGGGCGCCGAGCTCAGGTTGTGGATCGAGGCGACAGCGAAGGCACGCACGCTGTAAGCTGCTCGGGTGTCGTCTCAGCCTCCGCCGTCGCCCACGCCCTCGGCGCGACCCCCTCAGCCGGCCGTCGAGTACAACTGCCTGGTCGTCGAGGACTCGCCGATGATGCGGCAGCTCCTCGTGTTCGCGCTCTCGCGTGTGAAGCAGCTCAAGGTGACCGAGGCCGACGACGGCGTCGACGGTCTGCGCAAGCTCGCAGCCGGCAAATTCGACATCATCCTGACCGACATCAACATGCCGATCATGGATGGCCTCAAGCTCGTGAAGCGCGTGCGCACCGATCCCGTCCACAAGGACGTGCCGATCGTCGTCATCACCACCGAGAGCGCCGAAGAAGATCGCCAGCGCGCGCTCGCGCTCGGTGCCAACGCGTACATCACGAAGCCCATCCAGGCGCCGCAGGTCATCGCGAAGGTCAAGGAGCTCCTCGGCATCGAGGGGTAGGCTCTCTCGACGCGCATGGTGCACGTCAAGATCTGCGGGCTGCGATCGGCGGAGGACGCGAAGGCGTGCGTCGAGCTCGGCGCGAGCTCGATCGGCATCAACTTCGTTCGCGCGACCCCGCGCTGCGTGGACCTCGAGACCGCGCGCTCGATCGCTCGCGCCGCGCATGACGCGAACGCCAAGGTCGTCGTGGTGGGGGTCGTCGCCGATCTCGAGCTCGATGCGATGCGCGCGCTCGTTCGCGATGCCGGGCTCGACTGCCTCCAGCTCCACGGCGACGAGTCGCACGAGACGCTGCGCGCGCTACTTCCGCACGCCTACAAGGCAACGCGCATCGCGAGCGCCGCCGATGTCGAGCGCGCGCGCGCATATCCCGGTGCGCACGTGCTCGTCGACGCCAAGGTCGACGGACTGCTCGGCGGCAGCGGCAGCATCTTCGACTGGGCGCTCGTGAAGGACCTTGCACGCGAGCGACAGCTGACGCTCGCCGGGGGTCTCGTCCTCGAGAACGTCGAGCGCGCGGTCCAGGAGGTCCGTCCCTACTGCGTCGACGTCGCGAGCGGCGTCGAAGGCGACCCGAAGGGCGCGCCCGGCGTGAAGGACCTCGCGAAGGTCCGCGCGTTCATCGAAGCCGC
>JAXDMI010000286.1:0-3881 GCA_034666145.1 Myxococcales bacterium
CACGCCGCTCAACGACCCGATGGAGTCGCGTGCGCTGCAGCGCGTGCTCGGCGACGACGTCGCGCGCGTGCCGGTCTCCAGCCAGAAGGGCCAGTTCGGTCACACGCTCGCAGCGGCGGGCGCGATCGAGGCCACCATCACGGCGACCGCTATTTCCAGGGGGATCGTGCCTCCCACCGGCGGCCTCGAGGACGCCGACCCGGAGTGCGCGCTCCATCATGTGCGCGAGGCCGAGTCGCGCCCGATTCGCGCGGCGATGTCGAGCTCGTTCGGGTTCGGCGGTATGGACACCGTGCTCGTCTTCGGTCGCGCCGATGCCGCCGATCGCGCGGCGCCGCGCCGCGCGCGCTCGGTGGTGGTCACCGGCACGGCGGTGCTGACGCCCGCCGGAATCTTCGACGGCCTCGACGTCGCGAAGGTGCCCGAGCGCGATTGCGACGGCGACGCGATCGCCTACGACCTCAGCGCGGAGATCGATACCGATCGCGCGCGCCGGCTCGACCGCGCATCGCGTCTCGCGGCCATCGCGTGCGGGCGCGCGCTCGGGGCGGACAGCAACGACGCAGGCGTCGTGCTCGGCAATGCGTTCGGCGCCGTCGACGGCACGTCGGCGTTCATGCGACGCCTTCGCGAGAAGGGCGCGCGCCTCGCGAGCCCCGCTGATTTCCCCGGCCTCGTGCCGAGCTCGCCCGCGGGTCACGTGTCGATCTACCTCGGCCTCGCCGGCCCGACGTTCGCGGTCGCGGATCTCGCGACGTCGGGCGAGTGCGCGGTCACGCAGGGCTTCGAGCTCGTCGCCGCCGGCGAGACCGATCGCGTCGTGGTGGTAGCCGTCGAAGAGAAGAGCACCATCGTCGACCAGGTCTTCCGCGTCGTCTTCGGTCCCGACAAGCGCGATGCGTCGCTCGGCGAGCGACCGCTCCGTCGTGAGGGGGCCGGCGCCATCGCGCTCGCGGCCGAGGACGTCGCCGTCGCGCGCGGGCTGCCGATCTTCGCGCGCGTCGAACAGGTGCTCTCGTGGTGGAACGACGACAGCGCGATCGCCGCGGTCCTGCCGCCGCCGAGCGGCGCCACGACGGGCGCCGTCGTCGTGGTCGGTGTCGCCGGCGATGCCAGCGACGCGCTCCTTCGTCGCGCAGGATGGGGTGATTGTCGCCGCATCACGTGCGCCGAGCGCGCGGGATCGCACGAGGCGGCGGGCGCGATCGCCGTCGCCGTCGCGGCGTCCACGCTCGCGAGCGATCCTTCGATCGAGGCGGTGCTCTGCGTCGGGATCGCGCGCGGGTCTGGGTACGCCATCACGCTCGGTCGCCATCGCGCGAGGACGTCCTGAGGCCTGAGCGACGGGTGGTTGCGGTCCTCTCGCACGTATCGCACGTATCGCACGTCGCATTCGCTGCGCTCGGCGCGCTGTCGATGCCGCTGCTGGGTTGCGGGCCCGCGACCACACCGTCGGCGCGCAGCCCCTACGAGATCATCGCGAAGGAAGGCCCCGGCGAGGTCACGGGTCAGCTGCCTGACGTCACGCAGTACGAGTGGTCGATCGCCCGCGACCGCCTGGAGCGGCTCCGGCGAGGTCGTCCCGACAAGCCGTATGTCGAGCGCGTGCGCCTCGCGATCAACGACCCACGCACGGGGCGGCAGTACCAGGCGCGCGGTGCGGTCGCGGTGAGCCCGGGCAAGGCCGCGCGCATGATCCTCGTCGGACCGGGCGGAACGACGGCGCTCGACGTGTGGGTCACGAAGGACCGCTTTCGCTTCGCGGTGCCCGCGATCAAGCTGGAGAAGCGCGGAGGCATCGACCCCGCAGAGGCGAAGGGGCTTCCGATCGGCATGCTCCGCTGGTGGTTCCTCTCACCGCTTGCGGGACGGCTCCTCGTCGCGCGCTCGACGCAGTCGGAGAGCGCGTGGATCCTGCGTGACGGTCCGGCGACCGTGACGGTGCGCAGCGACGGACGTCGCTTCGTCGCGCTCCGTCGCGAAGGCGAGACGCTCGAGGGCATCGAGTGGATCTCGCGCGGACTCGTCCCGCAGTCGGGCGAGCACGGTCGTTACATCGAGGGTCGCTTCGGGCTGCGCGTCGAGGTGCTCGTCGAGGAGCTGCTGGAGGCCGAGCCCGATGCCGACGCGTTCGCCGATCCCGACGAGCCGGGGACGACGCTATGAGCGGGAGCGCTTCGCGTGACTGCGCGGTGATCGCGTTCGGCGCCTCGTCGGGGCTCGGCGAGGGCGAAGCGGCGCTCGGCATCGGTGCGGTGGGCGAGGCGGCGCCGATCGCGGTGGCGCGCGACGGCGAGCTGGTTGCGGCGAGCCTGACGCGGCCGTACTGCGCGCGCGTGCCCGGCCTCGATGCGCTGGTCGGCGACGCAGACGCGGGCGGCAAGCGCGATCGCGCGACGGTGCTGCTCGAGCGAGCGCTCGCGGCGTGCGCGACGGAGCTCGATGCTGCGCTGCCGGGTTGGCGGAAGAAGCGCGTAGGTCTCGCCATCGGCACGTCGAGCGGCGGGATGCGCTCGTTCGAGCAGGCCTTCGCGGAGGGCGGCTCGGCCGAAGGCTCGGCGGCAGCGACGTACCTCGGACCGGTGCTCGCAGCCGAGCGGCCGTGCGACCTCGAGCCGGTGGCGTTCGTGCTCGGCGCGTGCGCGTCGGGGACGCTCGCCGTCGGTCTCGCCCGCGAATGGCTGCTCGCGGGGGCGTGCGACGTCGCGCTGTGTGGCGGCTTCGACGCGGTGAGCGTGTTCGTAGCCTCCGGCTTCGAGGTGTTGCGTGCAGTATGCACAGACGGCACGCCGCGCCCATTTCGCGCGGGTCGCGACGGCCTGGCGCTCGGCGAAGGTGCCGCGGTGCTTGCGCTGGTTCGCAGCGAGGATGCCGGCGATTCGCAGCGCGCGCGCGGCTTCGTCACCGGCTTCGGGGCATCGTGTGATGCGGTCCACCTGACCGCGCCGGATCGCGAAGGACGTGGCCTCGCGCGGGCCGCCGAGCAGGCGCTCGATGATGCCGGCCGTCCCTCGATCGATCTCGTCAGCGCGCATGGAACCGCGACGGTGTTCAACGACGCATCCGAGGCGCAGGCGCTGGCCGCGGTGCTCGGGGCGCGCCTCGCCGACGTGCCGCTGCATGCGCTGAAGGGCGGGATCGGTCACACGCTCGGCGCGGCGGGCGCGCTCGAGACGCTCGCCGCGATGCACGCGATGAAGTCGGGGATCGCGCCGGCGTCGGCGGGAAGCGGCGCGGTCGAAGGCGGCGTCCGGATCCTGGCGCATGCGGAGGCTCACGAAGCGATGGCGGCGCTGAAGCTCTCGGCGGCGTTCGGTGGGGCGAACGCGGCGTTGGTGTTGAGGCGGGACGCGAGCGCGAATGCGAATGCGAAACGCGGCGGGCGCGTCGTCTACGCGTCGCGCGCGGTCGCCGTCGTCGAGGACCTCGCGGCGGCGACGGATGCGCATTGGCTCGCGGGCAAGACCGGATACTCCGAGGACAAGCTCGCGCGTGCGGATTTGCTCGTGCGTCTCACGCTCGCGTCGGTGGTGCGTCTGCGAGACATGCTCGCCGAAGCAGGGCAGGGGACGCTCGAGGGTGCCGGCGTCCTCGTCGGGCATGGCCTCGCCACCATGGACACCAATGCGACGTACCTCGCGCGCATTCGCGCGGCGGGCGCGAGCCGTGGCGAACCGCGGCGCTTCCCGTACACCACACCCAATGCACCCGCCGGCGAGTGCGCGGTCGCCCTCGGCCTCACCGGACCGTCATTCGCGGTCGGCGGCGGGCCGCACGGCGGTCTCGAGGCGCTCGCGGTGGCTGCCGATCTCGTTCGTGGCGGGGTCGCCGATCGCATCGTCGTCGTCGGCGTCGACGAGGCCGGCGAAGGCTCGCGGCGC
>JAXDMI010000287.1:0-12427 GCA_034666145.1 Myxococcales bacterium
CTCGACGCCGGCGGCCACGCAGGAGACTCCTCCTACCAACGCTGCCCCGAGCGTCCGTATCATCCGAGGGCCGGAGATCGAGCTGGCTCAGCCCGGCTTTGCGATCGTGAGATGGACGACCAACACCCCAGCGGGGTCGCCCGTGCATGACGGCATCGTGCGGTACGGTACCGACCCCGCGAACATGACCGAGACGGCGAGGTCTCCAATCAGGCTCAACCCGAGCCATCCGCATACGGTCTTCCGCGTCCGGGTGGAGGGCTTGAGGCTCGGGACGACCTACTACTACAAGGTCGACTCGATCGGAGCCGACGGCAAGAGCGACGGGGTGAAGAGCACGGTCAAGCAATTCACCACGCGTTGAGGGGCGAGGGACCGCCGGCGTGTCAGGCGTCGTGCCGGCGGCCGCTCGACGCCGGGGTCATCCAGAACTTCGCCTGGAAGGCGCGATGGAAGTACGACGGGTCCTCGAAGCCCACCTCGCTGGCGATGGCGCGCACGCTGAGGTCCGGGCGCGACCAGCCGAGTCGCAGCGCCTCGTTGAGACGTAGCTCGAGGCGGTAGCGCGTCGGTGTCAGGCCGAAGCGCCTCGCGAATGCGCGCGAGAACGTCGTCGGGTGCATGCCGGCGAGGTCCGCGACGTGACGGAGGTAGAGCGGGCGGTTGAAGTGGCGGTCGATCTCCGCCTTCGCGTCGAGCAGCGGATCGCCGGGGACGACCTCGCAGCTCGCGCCGATGAAGCGCAGCAGCTCGCCGCGCACATCGAGCGAATCGACCGGCATTTCGCGGTCGAGCGCATCGCGGAAGGCACGGCAGAACGCGAAGAGACGCGCATCCTTCTTCGGCGCACCGGGCGCGAAGACGAGGTTTGCGCCGGCGAGCTCCGGCACCTCGATCGGGTAGACGGCGAAGCCGACGAGGACGTCGGACGGTTCGTCGGTCTGGAACGAGTACGTGAAGCGCTCCGCCGGGCTGATGGTGTGCACCATGCCCGCGTCGAAGCGGTTCTTCCCCGATCGGCTCCCCGTGTGCAACCAGCTGCCGCTCATCTGCACGCCGAGCTCGAAGCCCGTCGAGACGTGCTCGGGGATGCGGATCGGGGCGCGGTTCCGGTACTCGTAGACCCAGCCGGCGATCCCTGGCGCGATGGACCGCCGGTCGAACCGGTTGCGAAGGAGCTCGAGGGTCCGACCGTCGCGCGTCACTTTTGTCCACTCCTGAGGCGTTCACCTGAGTGCTAGCACGTGCTCGACCATGCGCCCGCTCGTCCTCCTCTTCTCCTTCGCGCTCGTCTTCGCGTTCGCGTTCGCGTCGATCGCTTGCACGGAACCTTCGCCCGATCCGGCGGCGCCGCCGATCTCGGACGCAAACGCCCCCGAGTCGAGCCGGAGCGCCGATGCAGACAACGACACCGCGCTGCCGCCGGCACCGTTCCCGGCCTTTCGCCCGGCGCCGCCGCAGGTGGAGACGGCCGGCGGACCGGTGCTGAAGACGCCGCGGATCGTCGCTGTCGTGTTCGAAGGAGATCCGCTCGCGACGGAGATCGACGCGTTCGTGCACGAGATGGGCGCGTCGCCGGAGTACTGGCAGCGCGTGACGGCCGAGTACGGAGTCGGCCCACTCGCGAGCACGAAGACGGTGATCGCTCACGAGATGCCGCCTGCCACCGCCGCGATCGCCGACGTTCAGGCCTGGATCAAGGAGCGCACCGAGGGCCCGACGCCGCTCCTCGGGGCCTTCGACTCCGAGACGATGTACACGCTCTTCTATCCCGAGAGCACGCAGGTGGTTCTCGACGGCTCGGGGCCTCAGTGCCAGGCATTCGGGGGCTATCACCTCGACGCAAAGCGGCCCGACGGGACGTCGATGTTCTACGTGGCCATCCCGCGTTGCCCCGCAGACGCGTTGACTCCGCTCGAGCAAGCGACGACGGCGGCGAGCCACGAGTGGGCCGAGGGCGCGGCCGATCCGCAGCCGACCGTGGCGCCGGCCTATGGTCGCATCGACGCCGACCACCTCGCATGGGGCGTGTCGTTCTCCGACTACCCGACCGCCGAGATCGGGGACCTGTGCGCGCTGACCCCCGACGACACGGTGACGCCACCGGGCTTCACGCACGCGGTCCAGCGCATCTGGTCCAACGCCGAAGCGCGCGCCGGCCACGACCCGTGCGTTCCTGCGCGCGCGGGCGCGGTCTACTTCAACACCGAGCCCGTGCTGGAGGAGCGGATCCAGGTCACGCCCGCGGCGTCTCCGCCTTCGATGACCAAGGGCGTCCGCGTCCCGGTCGGAACGATGAAGACCATCGCGCTCGATCTCTACAGCGTGGCGCCGACCGCCCCGTGGAAGGTGACGGTCTACGACGTCCGCGCCCTGCTGGGTGAGCCGAAGCGTCTCGCGTTCACCACCGATCGCAAGACCGGCGCCAACGGCGACGTCCTCGAGCTCACTATCGAAGCGCTGGCATCCGGTCCGCTCGGCGGTGCTCCGTTCGCCGTCTACTCCACGTCAGGAGCGACCACGACGGTCTCGTTCGGGTTCGTGCAGAACTAAAATCGAGCTCGAGCCGCTCGCCGGCGCAGGCTCACTTGACGTAGATATCGCGGTACTCCCACCACGTCGGGCTCGTGTCGCCTGGGCCGAAGCTGCAGCAGTCGGCACCGGTCTCGACGCCGCTCGGCGCGCCAGGGTCGCGCCGCCGGAGGATCACCGTCGCGGAGCGCAACGCGGGTCCGTTGGCCTCGGTCCAGAAGTTCTCCGGCGCCCCATCGCAGCGGTTGGTGATGCCGTCGAACGCATCGCCGAGCGAGCCGCCCATCCTCACCGCGTCGCGGATCACATCCGTGCTCTGCAGCGGTATCAGGTTCGGATCGAGCGGAAGCGTCGTCGCGTTCTCCTGCCCACCGAAGACGTGCCAGCATCCTGCGCCGCCGGCGAAGGTCTGCGCGAAGCGCACCCTGGTCCACGCAGGCAGGTCCTGGATGAAGATGCGGTGGCGCGTGCGATCGCCGGTCATGGTGCAACCGCCGGAGTTCGCGTAGACGCGCATGATGACGCCGCCGCGTGCATCGCTCGTGCGCGTGACGGTCGCCAGCTTGTTCGTTTCGGCGCCGAGCAGCGCAGACGTCACGAGCATCCAGCCACCGCCGTCGCTCGTCATGTCGCAGTACGCCTGGAAAGCGGGGAGGGGACCTGTGCCGTCCGGGTCGATGAGCTGGACGCCGTCGGGCGTCGCGGGGCTCTGCTGCTTGAGCGCCGCGCACGAGACCACGGCGACTGCACCGGCTGCGTCCGCGTCCGCAGCCGCGTCCGCAGCCGCCTCCGCGGGGGCTCCGTCGATCGGCGCAGCGTCGCTTCCCGCTTCCGTCGACGGTGCAGGACCAGGACCGACGAAGCCGTCGAGCGGCGTCGTGAGCAAACAGCCCGCGACGATCGCAGGCATGACGCTCGCTGCAACGAGCGGCCAGTGCCGCGCAGATCCCATCTGGGACACGTTAGCACCGGCGCAATCGCCACCGAGCGCTCATCACGGCCGGAGGGGTCGGGAAGCCAGGTTTTTCGTTTCGATCCCGATTGGGTGAGTCAGGTCAACACGATGACGACCGTCACCAAGGCGGCCAGCGCGAGAGCCAGCGTCCAGATGCCGACGACGAGCCCCGCCTGCGGATGTCGGATCATGGCGAGCAAGGTGGCTCTCGAATCTGCTCGACGAGCCTCGTCCGTCGCGCTGATCTTGCGCGCTGCTCTCGCAACGTTCGCCGTCATTCGCGGACGCGTTCGCGTTGCCGGCTGGATGACCAGCACCGCCAGGGCCACCGGCACTGGCATCGGCATCGGCATCGGGGACGCCGGGGGCGTCGACACCGGCGCCGGAGCATCGAGGGTAATCTCGTCGTCGGGGTTCCGCTCCGAGGGACGTTTTTCATCGACCGCGAACGCGGCTGCGACGAGCACCTCGCTCTCCTGCCCGACGCTGCGGAGGGTGATCTCCTCCTCGGGCGTTCGTTCGTCACTCGGCGCCATGGTGTTGGTCTGCGGCATCGTCTTCACCCCCGCGGCACCTCAAGCAAGCGAGGTGCCTGCGCGACCTCGGTCGTTCGGATGTGACGTCCGAAACAGCCGTACGCAGTCGAGCCGCGAGCGGCGTGTACCTCTTCACGGCGCCGCGCGGCGTGCACGCGCGCGCGTTTTGCGAGCGACGCACGGGCACACGGAGAACGAAAGGCAGATACCTGCGGCGTCGAGTCCCTCGTTGGGCGCTCGCGGCCTGAATCGCGCGCGCTTCCCGCCGTACAACACTGCGCGCGGGAGCTTCGTCGGACTCGGGCCGGGCGCAGTGCCGGCCGGAGGACCCTATGACGAGAGCCAACATCCTTTTCGTCGATGACGACGCTTCGGTGCTGCAGGCACTGATGCGCCGGTTTCGCTCGCTTCGACGCGAGTGGGCCGTCATGACCGCTCACGGCGGTCCCGCCGCGCTCGAGCTGCTGGAAACCCAAGCGCTCGATGTCGTCGTGACCGACATGCGGATGCCCGGCATGGATGGGCTCACCTTGCTGGGCCACGTGCGAGCGATGCAGCCGCACGCCCTGCGGATCATCCTCTCCGGTCAGATGGGGCCCGAGAGCGACACGGCCCCGCACGTCGCTCATCACCACCTGACCAAGCCGTGCGACGCCCGGGAGATCATTGCCCTCATCGAGCGACACGTCGTGAGCTGCCACCAAGAGGCGACTGTTTGAGCACGTCGTGACGACGGCCCGTTCCCTACACCCACGAAGGAGCTCGACATGGAATTGCGCATCGAAACGAACGCTCAGATCCTCTGGTTGGGGGACGACGGGATCCTCCGCGCGGACTACAAACCTCGCGCGGAGCTGGAGCTTGCTGACGCCCAGGAGATCATTCGCAGGCTGACCGCGGTTTCCGGGGGGATCCGCCGCCCGATCCTGGTCGACCTCACGGGCCTGAAGTCGATCAGCCGCGACGCCAGGAACCACTTCGCTGGCCCCGAAACGGCCGCCGTCCAATGCGCTGTGGCGCTCCTCGTCCGGTCTCCCATGGCGAAGGCGATCGGCAACTTCTTCCTGGGCCTCAACATGAGCCTCGTTCCCACGCGCCTCGTCACGTCGAAGCTGCCTGCGCTCGAGTGGCTCCGGCAATACGTGCCGTGAGGCTCGGCAGCAGCCCATCGAACATGCGGGACGTTGCGTCGAGCGCCCGTCTGTCCGAGCCCATGGAACGCCTCGAGGAGATCGCCGATGCGCTCTTCCGGATCGCATCCCTCGACTTCGATCATCCGCTCGAATGCCGCGGGGACGAAACGGTGCTCGACGGTGTGGTGGGCTGCATCAACATGCTCGCCGAGGAGCTGCGAGCTCACCTCGACGCGCGCGCCCGAGCCTCGCAGGAGCTCGAAGCGAGCGTGGAGCGGTATCGAACGCTCGTCGAGAGCACGAACGTCGTCCCGTGGGAGGTCGACGCGACCTTGACGGTGTCTTACGTCGCGCCCCAGGTGGCGGTGATGTTCGGCGAGCCACCGAGCAGGTTCGTCGGGAACACTTCGCTCTGGGAGTGCACGCACCCCGACGACCGCGCACGAGTCCGTACCTCGCTGGAAGCTCTCGTCGCGAGCCGTGACGAGCACGCCAACCTCGACTATCGAATCGTTCGCGGAGACGGTCGTACCATCGACGTCCGGAGCATCGTCTCGGTGCACCGCGGCAGCGACAAGGCTTCCACGACCCTGCGCGGCGTCACCGTCGACACGACGATGGTGAGGCAGCTCGAAGGCGAGCTCCAGCAAGCGCGCAAGCTCGAGGCAGTCGGACGACTGGCGGCGGGCATCGCGCACGAGATCAACACGCCTATCCAGTTCGTCGGCGACAACCTCGCATTCGCGGGTCAATCGCTCGACGCGCTGCTCAGGCTGTACGGGCGCACCTCCGCCTTGCTCACGCCGGCGCAGGCAGAGACGGCGCGGCAGTTCGAGCAAGAGGCAGACTACGCGTATCTGTCCGAGGAGGTCCCGAAGGCGATCGCAGAGTCGGTCGGCGGCATCGCGCACGTCGCCGAGATCGTTCGCGCCATGAAGACCTTCTCTCATCAGGAGCGCTCCTGCGAGCAAGCGCCCGTGAATCTGAACGCTGCGCTCGAGGCCGTGGTCGCCGTCGCCAGGAGCGAGACCAGAGACTTCGCCGACGTCGTGCTCGAGCTCGCCGACATCCCGCCTGTCATCGCGTTCGGGAGCGATCTCAACCAGGTCTTCCTCAACCTCATCGTCAACGCGGCCCACGCGGTCGCTGACGTGGTCGGGCAGAGCGGCGAGCGGGGCACGATCCGCGTGCGCACGGAGCGCGCCGAGGACGATGTCTTGATCGCCATCGAGGACACGGGAGGCGGGATCCCCGACGCGATTCGGGAGCGCGTGTTCGAGCCGTTCTTCACGACCAAGGGAGTGGGCGTTGGCACCGGTCAGGGGCTGGCCCTCGCCCGTGCCGTCGTGGTCGAGAGGCACGGCGGCACGCTCACGTTCGTGTCCGAGGGCGGACGCGGCACGACGTTCCTCGTGCGGGTCCCCGTTGCGGGGCGGCCGAAGGCACCTCACGCCACGGGTTGACGACTCTCCGATACATCAACTTCCTCGACAACCTCGCGCTCGCGGCGTCGGGCGCGGATCGGTGGGCCTTCGCTACGGGGCGTAGTCGATCTGCTGCGCGTCCTTTGCGACCGCAGCCGCGGTTTCGTCCTTGGTCAACGTGAGGCTCACGGCCCAGTAGAAGATCGCCAGCGCGAAGACGATCACCACGCCAAGATCGACCCAGCCGGGCAGGATGTTCCTGGCCCCCGGTCCGTAGCGGCCAACGGCGCCGAGGAGCACGTGGCCGCCGAGCCATGGAGCCACCCAGATGGCGTTGCGAATCGTCCGCTGCGCGCCGGTGCGAGCGCGCATGGCTCCGATCGCGAACAGCACGAGCCCGAGGAGCATGGCGAGCGCCAGCTTCCACGTCGTGTCGAAGCCACCCCAGTAGATGATCAGGTTCGCCGAACAGAAGCCGGCCGGGAGCAGGACACGGGGCATCGGCATCCGGTAGGAACGTGGCCGGTCGCCATCCACACGGTGAAGGGCCGCGAGCGACACCGGCGCGAAGGCGTACATGATCGCGGTGGCGCCCGTGACCACGTTGACGAGCGCAGACCAGCTCTTGAAGGGTCCGAGCGCGAGCGTTCCGATGACCGACCCGACGAGGATCGACACGACCGGCACGCCCTTGGCGTTCGTGCTCGCGAGGGCGCTCGGCATCTCGCGTTCTTCGCCGAGAGCGTACGAGAGACGTGCCGTGGTGCCCACGTAGACGACGCCCGTGCCCGCCGGGGAGATCACGGCATCGATGATGAGCATCTTGGCGAGCCAGCCGGCACCGACCGCGAGCGCCAGCGTGTACCAGGCGCCGTAGTCGGAAGGGTCGGTTCCTAGCGGCTTCTTCCAGCCGCCGGCGATGTTGGCCGGGTCGAGGCCTCCGATCATCACGATCTGCAGCGCCGCATACAGAACGGCACCGATGGCCATGGCCATGAGGATCGCGCGCGACAGATCTCGCTTCGGATCCCGCGCTTCTCCTGCCAGCTGGACCGCTTGCTCGAAGCCCTGCAGCCCGAACACGACGCCGCCCGTGAGCGCGGCGAAGACGCCGTGGAAACCGAACGGCATGAAGCCGCCGCCCGCGTGGAAGTTGGCAGGGTTGAACTGCAAGTAGGCGACGACGCCGACGGCGAGGACGGGCACGGCCGTCTTCCAGATCACGACGATCGCGTTGCTCTCGGACAGGAACTTCGCCCCGCCGAGGTTCATCGCCGTGAAGAGCACCATCAGGAGCAGCGCGACGACGAGCCCCGTGCCGTTCAGGAGGCCGGCGTTGTCGCCGACCTTGGAGATCATGTTGAAGTGCTCGTTCACCCACGTGACGCTGTTCACGTAGGTGATGGCGGCGAGCACCTCGATGGGCGCGATGAAGACGGCCTGGAGCCAGGACGCCCATCCCGCCATGAAGCCCGCGATCGGACCGTGCGAGTAATAGGGGACCCTTCCGGACCCTCCCGCCACCGGGTAGGTCGCGCCGAGCTCCGCGTACGCCAGCGCCAGCAGCGACAGCATGAAGGCCGCCAGGATCCAGGACAGGACCGACGCCGGGCCCGCGACCTGCGCCGCGTTGAGCGCGCCGAGCAGCCAGCCCGAGCCGATGATCGAGCCGAGCGAAACGAACATCAGCCCGTAGAGGCCGACCGATCGCTTGAGGTGGCCGGGCGCATGGGCCTCTTTCGGCGTAGGCATGAGCCCACTCTATCAGCCGCTAGCCGACGAGGGGCGCGACGAGGGCCGAGGCTCCTGCGATGGCCTGCGCGAGCTCCTGGGCGCCCGCCACGAAGCAGAAAGAACCCACTCCGGAGAGCGCTCGTCGGCGGAGCGACGCTCCCGCGCCGTCGAGCGCGTCCGACGGAAACCACCGCACGGCCAGCGCCGCCGCAAGCGACCCATAGAGGATGGTGTGGGCGACGATGTGAAGGGGCTCGTAGCCCATCATGCGGTCGAGGAGGGACCCGGCGGGCGGCGTCACATGCTCGAGCACGAGCGCGAGAGTGACCAGCCCCGGCGCCATGATCACGACGATCATCGAGCGCGCATCCCGATGAGCATGCGGCACATGTCGCGATGCGCGGGTGGGTACTCGGTGAACGGTCGCAACGCGCGCCGAACGGTCCCTCGGCGAAGAACGGTCCCCACCGGCGGCGCCCGCACCTGCACGGCGACGTGTACCCCGGGCGGGCAAGGCGGATTGACGATCACGCCCCCGCAGGACGCTTCGCGATGACTGGCGTAAAAGCGCTCGAGCGCCGCCCGTTCGGACGGCTTTGCGCGCACGCGGATGGACACCGGATACCCGCCGCCATCCGGAGCCGAATACCCGACTCGGAACACCACCATGCCATCCGGCCCCGGCGCCGCGTCCGGCACCGCGTACCCGAGCTCGGGATCGATTTCGTCGACGCGGTCGAACGTGCAGACTCCCGAGACCTCGACGTCGTGACACTCGCCGACGGGCTGCGGAGTGGGCCCCGGTTCCACGCGCGACGGTGCCCGCCGGTCGCATTGAAGCGCTCCGAGCACCACGAAGCCGACGAGCCAATTTCGAACCACGGCAGGAGAGATCGCATGGGCTCTCTTTAGGCTCTCTCGGACGCGCTGGAGGTTCTTGACATTACTCATGGGAAATATACCTTATTAGCAATGTGGACGGTCGTCGAGGAGCGCGCCGCCGCGAAAACCATCGAGACACTCCCGCTGCAGGTCGCCGAGAAGTACGCGTTCTGGCTCGCGATCGTTCGGCAGTCGGGGCCGCGCGGCCTACGTGCGATCAAATCGTTTCACGACGAGAAGCTCAAGGGAAAGCTCGCGCGTCTACGCTCGTCCAGGCTCAGCCAGCAATGGCGCGTCATCTACCGCACCGACGCGGACCTCGTGACCGTCTTCGTCGAGCGCGTCACGCCGCATGACTACCGACCGTGAAGGAGAAGCCATGGCATCCAAGAGCAAGAAGGCCGCATACGTCCCGGCGCGCAGCCGCGTCACCCTCTCACCGGGCGACTCCGTGCGCATTGCGCGCGAGCTCCAGGAAATGAGCCAGGCCGAGCTCGCCGCCGCCAGTGGCATCCCGCAGGGGACCATCTCGAGCATCGAGCGAGGACGCGTCACGCTCGGCGCCGAACGCGCCGAGAAGCTGGCGCGCGCGCTCCATGTCCACCCCGCCGTGCTCCTCTGGCCCAACTGGGACACGGCGGCCGAGTCGAAGCGCGCTGCGAGCGCCTGAAGAAGCCATGGTGAGCACGGTCGTCGTCGTTCGGTGCCCTCGTTGCGGATCCATGGATGCCGAGGGCGAGCCACTTCACATCGCGCTCGATCGCATGAAGTGCGATGCGTGCGGTCACGACGACATCTGCGACCACGACCAGATCAAGGACGACTGGAACGAGCACGTGGCGAGCGACGAGGTCCCGCGCGAGCAGTGGCACCTTCTGCCGTCGGTCAGGTTCTACGAGCTCTGGACCGCGCTTGGCGCACAAGGGCACGGGAGGGCCGTGTTCCTCGAGCTCCGCGCCTCCTACGACGAGCCTCATCGCGCGTACCACACGGCGAGGCACATCGGCGCGTGCCTCCGTCTTCTCGACGACCCCGAGGTCTCGGCGCTCGCCGAGCACCGCGCCGAGGTCGAAGCGGCGATCTGGTTCCACGACGCGATCTACGACACGCATGCGCGCGACAACGAGGAGCGAAGCGCGCGGCTGCTCGAAGAGCGACTCACTCGCGCGGGCGTCGCCATCGAAGCGGTCGGGCGCATCGCCGCGTACGTACGCGCGACGAAGGACCACATCACCGATTCTGCCGACGGCCAGCTCGCGATCGACATCGATCTCTCGATCCTCGGCGAGGTGCCCGAGGTGTTCACGCGCTTCGAGGAGGAGATCCGGCGCGAGTACTCCTGGGTCGACGACGCGGCCTATGTCGCGGGCCGTGCTGCGGTGCTTCGACACTTCTCCGATCGCCCGTTCATCTACGGCACGCGACTCTTCCGCGATCGCTACGAGGCCATCGCGCGAGAGAACATCGGAGCGTCACTTCGGAGGCTCGTCACCTCGTGAGCGTGGAGCGGCGCTCGAGCGGCGTCAGGCCGGTCCATCGCTTGAACGCACGAAAGAACGCGCTCGGCTCGGAGAACCCGAGCAAGAACGAGATCTCCGCGAACGACATCTCCTGCCCGATGTAGTGGTCGGCGAGCTCGCGTCGCATCTCGTCGCGGATCGTCTGGAACACGGTTCCTTCGTCCTTGAGGCGCCGTTGCAGGCTGCGGCCGGTCATGCCGAGCCGGCGCGCCACGCTCTCGAGCTGGGCGTCGTCGCTGGTGAGCGCCGCTCGCAACGCGCGACGTACCTGGTCGGTGAGCAGCGGATGCGGCGACGCGCGCCCGCGCTGGGCCGCCGCCAGCGGCACCAGGATCGCCTCGAGGTTCGCGTCTGCGGTGGGGAGCGGAGCATCGAGCACGCTCTCGTCGATCAGCATCTCGGTGTGCAGCGCGCCGAACGTGACCTCGCACTCGAAGAACGCGCGATACTCGGCGCGTCGCGCAGCGCTCACGACATGGCTGAAGCGCACCTCGGCGACGCGAAAGCGTCCGGGCAACATCGCCTTCGCGTGGCGCGCGACGACCGCGAAGCACAGCTCGTGCGAGGCCGGCGCGGGCGCCTCGCTCTCCGTGAGGACCCGCAGCGCGCCATGCGGCCCCGACGCGACGAGGCCCACCTCGACGGCGTCGTCGAGGATCCCGAGGTAGCGAACCCACTGCCCGAGCGCCTCGCGGAGCGTCGGCGCCGCGCGGCAGACGTATTCGACGATCCCGAATGCGCCGACGGGCATCGCATCGGCGAGGTGGAGCGCGAGCAGCGGATCGCCGCTGAGCCGGATCGTCTCGGCCCACGCGACGCAGAACTGCGCGGGCGACAGCCGCGCCTCGGCGTCGGCGAGCATCTGCGGCGTGAGATCGGTCGATGCGTAGAACGCCTCGAGCGCCTTCGGATCGGCGGCGAGCGCCGCGGCGAGCGGCCGGACGAGCACCGCACTGATCGAAGCGCGAGGAGCCAGCCGAGCCATCGTCATCCCCTCACGATCCAGAGTACCACGAGCCATGCGACGCCTGCGGGCAGCGCGAAGGCCGCGGACGTCAACGCGCCACGATCGATCCCCTGGCGGCGCACGAGCGGGATCCCGATCGCGAAGAGATCGCCGAAATCGGTGATGGCGTTGAAGAGCAGCAGGAACGCCAGCACCGCCGGATGCGTGAGCCCGTAGAACACGAGCACGCCGAGGCCGACGTCGCGCACGCCGAAGAACCGGCCCATCAGGCGCGCCGTCGGGTTGTCGTGCTGCGCGGGAAATCCGAGGAGCCGAGAGCTCGGCTCTGCGGCCACGAACGGAGCGACGCCGAGGACGACGCGGCCGATTCCCATTCCACCGATGACGTAGTCGATCACGGATGCACCTCGGCTTGCTGAGCGGTTGCGGAGATCGGAGGCGTCGAGGAGCGGGCGACGGCGGCGCGGACGACCGCCGCCCCAAGGAGCGCGCCCGCCACCGGCATGGGCAGCGACGTGACGAGCCCGGAGTCGTAATGCGGCGACGCGAGCGCTCGGATCGCGTGATGCGACTCGGCGAGGAGCGCGAGCGCGAGGCTCCCCATGACGGCGAGACGAGCGCGTCCGCCGAGCGTGTAGAGCAGCGTCATCCCGAGGGCGACGGCGAGCATGATCTGGAACACGAGGTACGTCGCATGCCGCGCCGAGAGGCCGGACAGCGGCTGGAACGCCGCGACGATCAGGC
>JAXDMI010000288.1:0-4420 GCA_034666145.1 Myxococcales bacterium
TGCTCCCCGCCCTCGCCGAGCGCGAGCGCGGTCGGCACCATGCCGGCGATCATCGCCGTGGTCGTCATGAGGATGGGTCGGAGCCGCCCGCGCGCCGATTCGGTCATGGCTTCACGCTGCGGCGCGCCGGCATGCCACTTTTCCTTCGCGAACGTGACGAGGAGCACGGCATTCGCGACCGAAACGCCCACCGACATGATCGCGCCCATCATCGACTGCACGTTCAGCGTCGTCCCGGTCAACCAGAGCGCGACGACGACGCCACCGAGCACCGCGGGGATCATCGTGACCACGATCAGCGGCTCGCGGATCGACTGGAAGCTCACGCCCAGCATGAGGAGCACGACGACGATGGCAATGCCGAGACCTTCGCGAAGGCTCTGCATCGTCGTCCTCAGCTGCTCGGCCTGGCCGTGTATCGCGACGCTCATGCCCCTCGCCGGCGCGCCGAGGCCGGCGATGGCGCGCTCGACGTCGGCGGCCGCTCGTCCGAGGTCGGCGCTCGCGATGTTTGCGGTCACGTGGATGGCACGCTGGCTGTTGTAGTGATCGATCTCACCGGGCATGCTCCCTTCGCGCACGGTCGCGACGTCGCGCAAGAACGCGCGTGCCGAGCCGTCCTGCATGACTGGCAAGCCGGCAAGGTCTTCGAGCGACTGGATGCGATCCTCGGGGATGCGGATCTGCACGCGGTAACCGACGCCCGATACCGGATCGGTCCAGAAAATAGGAGTGGTGAGCGCACTGGACGACGTCGCCGACACGAGCGACTTGCCCACGCGATCGACGGTGAGACCGAACTGCCCGGCGCGCTCGCGATCGATGTTCACGTCGAGCGTCGGATAGTCGAGGGCGAGCGGGATCTGCACGTCCCGCAGGTCGGGGATCTTCGACAGGGCAGCGACCACGCGCTCCGCGAACGCCCTCGTGTCCTTCATGCTCTTGCCGGAGACGGTGACCTCGATGGGCGTCGGTGCGCCGAAGTTCAGCACCTGCGAGACGATGTCGCCCGCCTCGAACGAGAAACGCGTATCGGGATAGGCCGTGGCGAGCCGTTTGCGAAGGCGCTCCTCGAGCACGTCCATCGCCAGGCGGTCCTTCCCCTGGAGCTGCGTGAGGAGCACCGCTTCCTGCGGGCCCGCGTTGAACACGTAGACGGCGTTGACGGGATACGTCCACGCGGGATTGCCGACGTTCGCGAGCGTCATGCGGACGTGGCCGGGGCCGACCTCGTCGCGAATGGCCTTGTCGACGCCACGCACGATGTCCGCGGTTCGCTCGACCTGCGTTCCGGCGGGCGCGCGCACGTGAAGCTGGAATTGACCGGTGTCGACGCGCGGGAAGAGCTCCGTGCCCAGCCGCGTGAAGAGGAAGAGCGGCGGTACGCAGGCGAGGACGTACACCGCGAGCACCACCCAGCGGCCGCGAACGATCAGCGCCACGATCCGCGCGTAGCCGTCGTTGATGCGCGTGAAGATGCCTCTACGATGGCTCCCTGGAGTCGCGGCGTCATGCGATGCGCCGGTGCGCGCGAACAGCCGCGTGGCGAGCACCGGCACGACCGTGCTCGAGAGCAGATACGACGCGATCATCGAGAAGCCGACCGCGAGCGCGAGCGGCGGAAACAGCGCGCGGCTGATCCCCACGAGGAAGAACGTGGGCACGAAGACCGCGAGGATGCACATCATCGCGAGGAATCGCGGCTGCATGACCTCGTGCATGGCGTTCACGACGGCGCGGCCCGACGGTTTTCCCTGCGCGAGATGCGTGTGGATGTTCTCGATGGCGACCGTCGCCTCGTCGACGAGGATGCCGATCGCGAGCGCGAGACCGCTCAGCGTCATGATGTTGATCGTCTGACCCGCCAGCCGCAGGCCGATGAGCGCCGTGAGGATCGAGAGCGGAATGGTCACGACGACGATGAGCGCCGACCGCCAGCTGCGCAGGAACAGGAGCACGGTCAGCGCGGTGAGGAGCGCGCCGAGACTGGCTTCCAGCGTGAGCCCACGGATGGCGTTCTTCACGTACACCGACTGATCGAACTCGAAGTCGACGTGCACGTCGTCCGGCACCTGCGCGCGCATCGCCGGCAGCGCTGCCTTGATGCGCTCGACGACATCGAGCGTCGATGCGTCGGGAAGCTTCGTGAGCGGCATGTAGACGGTGTCTCGCCCGTTCACGAGCGCGATGTTCGTCACGACGTCGCTGCTGTCTTCGACACGTGCCACGTCACGCAAGAGCACCGGCGCGCCGGGGCCGGGACGAAGCGGCAGCGTCTCGAGCTCCTTCGTGGTCTCGACCATCGCGTTCGTCGCGGCGATGGTGGTGCGACCGCCGACGCGCACGTTGCCGGCGGGCAGCGTGAGGTTGCCCTGCGCGATCGCCGTTGCCACTTCGTCGGTCGACAGGTTGTACGAGCGAAGTCGATCGGGATCGACATACGCCACGACCATGCGGACCTTGCCTCCGGAAGGCGGCGGCGCCGATACGCCGGGAATCGTCGCGAGCAGCGGGCGCACCTTGAAGAGCGCGGCGTCCTGCACCTCGCTGCTCGAGCGTGTCTCGCTCGAGAAGACGAGCTGTCCAACGGGAACCGAGCCCACGTCGAAGCGCACGATGAACGGCGGCAGCGTTCCCGTCGGCATGAACGACGTCGCGCGGAACGCCATCGCCGTCACCTGCGACAGCGACTGCGCGATGTCGGTGCCGGGCTGGAAGTACAGCTTGAGCATCGCCATCCCCTGGATGGACTGCGATTCGATGTGCTCGATGCCGTTGATGTAGAGGAAGTGGTACTCGTAATAGCCGACGAGCTGCCCCTCCATCTGCGTCGGCGACATGCCGCCGAACGGCTGCACCACGTAGACGACGGGCACGCCGAGGCTCGGGAAGATGTCGGCCGGCGCACGACGCAGCGAGAGGCCTGCGCCGGCGAGGATGGCAACGACGAGCACGAGGATGGTGATCGGGCGCCGGAGCGCCATGCGAACGAGCCACATGTCAGCGCTCTCCTCCGCCGCCGCGCGACTGCACCAGGAACGGCCCGAGGTCGCCTGACGCGCGAGCGAGGAGCAGCTGCGCGCGACGGACCTCCAGCGTCGCGACGGCGTCGTCGATCTCGGCCTGCGCGAGCACGCGCTCGGCATCGGCGACCTCGACGACGGGCGTGAGCCCGGTCTTGAACCGCGCCGCCGCTTGTTGCTCGGCGGCCCGCGCGGCGACGAGCGTGGCTGGCGTTTGCGCCGCGACCTTGAGCGCACCACGGAGCACCGACGTCGAGGTGGCGAGCTCGCCAGCCACGGCGAGATACGTCTCGTCACGTCGTGCGACGGCGACGTCGCGCGTGGCCGCAGCAGTGCGCGCGCGAGCGCGAATGCTCGGGATGTCGAGGAGCGACCACGTCACCGTCGCGCCGGCTGCCCAGTTCGAGATGTCGGGGGCGAGGCCTGACGCAGGGCTCGCAAAAAACCCGCTACCACGCGCCCACATGGCCGCGACGAGATCGAGTCGCGGCAGGTACTCGACGCTCACGAGACGCTGCGCCTCGGTGCTGCGTGTCACCATGGCATTGCTCTGGACGATCTCGGGATGCGATGGCGACGGCGCAGGTGATGCCGCGCGTGCGCTGATGCCGTCGACCGGAGCGAGGAGACCGTTCGGGCTCGCGTCGACCGAGAGCGCGGGATTCCCTACCGCTTCGGCAAGCAGCGCACGACGCACGTCGCGCGCTTGCTCGGCACGCGCGAGGGCAGTCTGCGCCGACGCGAGCTCGGCATCCGCGCGGGCGGAGTCGGCACCGGGGCGCAGGCTCTGATCGACGAGCGACTTCGTCACCGTCGCCATCACGTGGGCGCGATCGACGCTGAGCTTCGCGGCGCGTACGGCCTCCTGCGCTTCGAGCAACACGATGAACGCATCGGCCGCGCGATACGCGATCTCGAGACGCCGCGCCGACGTGGCGGCGCTCGCCTCGACGCGACCCGCGAGCGCGACGTCGATGGCCGCCGCTTGCCGCGTGAGCGAGAGCACGTCCCACGTCGCCCATAGGCTCACGCCGGTCTGCCACACGCCCTCGTCGAGGGTCTTCGTGCGCGTCGGCCCCGCGATCGGCGCGAAGCCCGTCGTCGAGAAGAACGCTCCGGGCACGGTATTTCCGGTGGATCGATTGATCTGCGCGCTCACGCCGACGTCGGGGAGACGCGCCGTCTTCGCCTCGTCGATGCGCGCCTCGGCAGCGTTCTCCTCCGCGCGCGACGCACGGATGCGCGGATGGTTGGCCAGCGCATCGCTCACCGCGCGCTCGAGCGTGTAGCTCGCGTTGCTCACGCTGGGAGCTTGCGGCGCGTTGCTCTCGTCCGCGAAGGCGCCGTGCGTTGCGAGCCCGAGCGTCCACACCACGGCGGCAGAGGGCAGCAGGTGC
>JAXDMI010000289.1:0-6464 GCA_034666145.1 Myxococcales bacterium
CTGGAGGCGACGGTTCCCGACACCTATCTCGCGCGCATCCTCGCGCCGCGTCCGCGTGCGCCCATGAGCGTGCGCGTCCCGGCAAGCGGTCGTCCGTCGTTACGTCCGTCCGGTCGTCCGTCCGGTCGGCCTTCGGGCTGTCCGTCCGCGCGTCCGTCGATGATGCCTTGATTCGAAGGATGCGAGCGAGGCCCGCGCTTCAGCGGGCGCGCGCCGTGCCGCCGCCGCCGTTGTTCGGAAACGGATGCTCACGGAGGAGCTTGCCGGCGAGGAACATGCGGTAGCGGCTGTCGACGACGCCCTTGTCGCACGTGCCGGACATGAACTGAGCGAGCCGATCGTCGAGCGGCTTCTTGGCGGCGCCGCACTGCTGCAGCGAAGCGCGGATGATCTTGATCGCCGCGCGCGTGCAGACCTCGGGATCGTCGAGCGCCTTCTGGGGATCGGCCAGGTGCCGCTTGTCGACCTGGTAGAGGCAGACGAACTGCCCGTCCTTCGACTTGGCGGTCGGCTTGAGCCGGCTCTCGTACCAGGCGATCGCGACGAGAAGAGCGGCGGTCCGCTCCTCTCCATGGTCATCGAACACGGGCTCGCTCTCGGCCACGCGCGCAATGGCTTCCGCGGACTTTTCGTAGGTGCCGCGCCAAGGGGAGCTCGGTTCGAGCGCCACCATCAGCCCCACCACCCATTGGACGGGGACGCTCATCGGACCCCCACCATTCGATCGGTTGGTGCCTCTGGCAAGCGATCGATGACCGCAGTCAATGCTTCCGGTAGCTTACGAAAGGTGAAATCGCCCCGAAAAGGCGTGGCGCCCCTCCTCCGCGTGGAAGGATGAGCGTCGCGATGGGGGGCTCGCGATGACCGGCGGGGAGACCGGGACGGCGTTTCAGCCCGGCCACGTGGTGGCCGGACGGTACGAGCTCGTCGAGCTCCTGGGTCAAGGCGGACACGGCGCGGTCTATCGGGCCATCCAACGGCCGCTCGGACGCGAGGTCGCCATCAAGATGATCCTCGTCGAGGCGATCTACGCGGACGGCATGCTCGAGCGGTTCGCGCGAGAGGCCGCGCTGGTCCAGCGCCTCGAGCATCCCAACACGGTGCGGCTCTTCGACTTCGGCACCACCGAGCAAGGACTGCCGTACATCGTGTTCGAGCTGCTGCGCGGTCGAACGCTCGCGCAGGAGCTCGAGCGCGGCACGCTCACGCCGTTTCGTGTCGGTCGCGTCGCGACGCAGGTGCTGAACTCATTGATGGAGGCGCACGCGCTCGGCATCGTGCATCGCGACATCAAGCCTTCGAACGTGCTGCTCGTCGACTACTCGGGCGAGACCGATTTCGTGAAGGTGCTGGATTTCGGGGTCGCGAGGACCATCAAGAAGGACGGAGACGAGAAGGCCGGCATCACGCACGACGGTCAGATCATCGGCACGCCGAGCTACATGGCGCCCGAGCAGATCCGCGGAGCGGCCGTGGGACCGCAGGCGGATCTCTATGCGCTCGGTCTCGTCATGGCCGAGGCCCTCACCGGAAAACAGATCTACGGCGGCGACACCGCGATGCAGATCTGGATCAAGCAGACCTCCGACGAGAAGGTCCCGCTCCCGCACGTCGTGCTCGGGTCGGTGCTCGGTCCGGTGATCGCGCGCGCGACGGCGAAGTCCACGACCGAGCGCTATCCGTCGGCGGCGGCGATGCGTGAGGAGCTGGAGACGTTGCTCTCCGCGGCGTCCGCCGCGACCGATCCGCTCGCGAAGCCGATGGTCCCGGAGCTCACTCGCATCACCGCGCGAATGGCGCGCGATCTCACGCCGGGCGCGGCTCCGGCGCCGCCTCCAGCCACAGCGGCGCTGCCGCCGATCGTGCCGCGAGGAGCGACGCCGCAACCGGCGCGGCCTTCGCTGTTCCACCCGCCGTCGTCGTCCTCGTCGTCGCCGACACCGTCCTCGCAGTCCCCCAGCTCATCGTCGCGTTATCCTACGTCGAGCGTCGGCCCCACCGGCGCCGGCGCGGCGATCGTCATCCTGGGCGTCGTCGCGATCGTCGCCTTGCTGCTGGCAGCAGGCGCGGGCATCGCTCTCTACATGTCTCGTCGCGCGGGCCCGGCCGACGCTCCGCCGGTCGTGGGAAGCAGCCGGCCGACCCCGTAGCGCCCTTGACGCCATCCCCGCTTCAAGGGACCTTCGCATCATGCGCCGCGAAACCCTGGTCCTCTGCGCCCTCTCCCTCTTCACGATGCCCATGCTGGGTGCATGCGGAGGCGATGAGCCCAGGCCGGTGATGCCTGCTCCGCCCGTCGAGCCGCCGCCCGCGCCGACGGTCGTCGAGAAGCCCGCGGAGCCGCCGCCCGCGCCGAAGCCGTCGATCGCGGAGCTGCAGAAGGCCGCGCTCGGGACCGCGCTGCAGGGCCTGAACGGTCACGACCCGAAGATGTTCGCGAGCGTCTACGCCGACGACGCGATCATCTCCGTCGCCGGCCTCAACGAGGTCAACGGCCGCGAGGCCATCGCGCAGAACATGGCCGAGTGGTTCGAGGTCTTCTCGAAGGCGAAGCTCGGCTTCTCGCGCGTCTGGGTGAAGGGTCACGCGATGGTCCTCGAATGGGTCATCAACGGCACGCATCACGGCGAGCTGTTCGGCGTGAAGGGCACCGAGCAGCCGATCGGCCACTACGGCCTCAGCATCGTGCACTTCAACGACGAGGGGAAAGTGCAGCGCGAGGACCGCTTCGGCGAGCTCGGCGCCGTGATGACGCAGGTCGGCGCCGCGGGCGCGAAGGCGAAGCCGCGTCCCATCCCGGACGTGCCCGCCGCGCCCGAGACGATCGTCGCCACCGGCACCGAGGAGAAGAACCTCGACGTCGCGAAGACGGTCCTCACGGCGCTCGAGAACAAGAAAGAGGCCGACTTCACCGCCGCCCTCACCGACGACGTCGAGCAGGACGGCGTCTTCCACCTCGAGACCTCGAAGGGCAAGGACGGCGCGAAGAAGTTCTTCAAGAGCTTCACCACGGCGTTCCCCGACGCGAAGTTCGACGTGAAGAAGGCCTTCGCGATCGGCGACTACGCGATCGTGATGTCCACGATGACGGCGACGCAGAAGGGCGCGCTCGGTCAGATCCCCGCGACGAAGCGCCCGGTGGCCGTGCACCTCGTCGACATCTTCAAGATCAAGGACGGCAAGGTCGCGCGCGCCTGGACCTACCAGAACAGCCTCGAGATGCAGCAGCAGCTCGGTCTCTTCCAGGTGACCGCCGGCAACGTGCCCGCGTCGCAGGCAGCGCCGGCCGCGCCGAAGCCCGGAACCGGAACGACGACGCCCGCTCCGACGACCGGCCCGAAGGCCGGCGGCGGTGGTGGTGGTGGCGGAACCGGCGGCGGCAAGGACACCGGCGGCGGCGGTGGCAAGGGCACCGGCGGCGGCTCCGGCGGCGGCACCGGCGGCAAGAAGTAACCGCGCCTTTCTCGAAGCATCTTCGACGCTTCACCGAGCCGTACGCACGCGCGCAAGGCGGCCGCAGTGGGGTCGAAGACCCTCCTTGCTGAAAGTGATGTTGACAATCATTGTCAATAAGCGCATCTAGTCGTCTGGGGCTGCAGCCCCGGAGGCTTGATCGATGCGGAACTTCACGAAGGTCTTTTTCGTAGCCGTGATGGGCGTCGGAGCGGCGGTGGCCGCGGCCTGCGCGGATGACGGCAACAACATCGTGCGCGAGCGGCCCGACGGCGGCGATGCCTCGTTCGACGCGGCGAGCGATGGACCCGCGCCGAACACGCTCGCGTGCGGCGTGCCCATCCCGGCCACGTACGAGAGCCCCAACTTCGCGGTGAACGCGAAGGAGGAGCTGGACCTCAAGACGCGCGTCGAGGATTTGCTCGGCACGATGGAGCGCGCAGAAGGGCCGACCCCCGCTGCCGTGACCGCCGCCGATCTCACGGCGATCTTCACCGCGGGCACGCCGAGCCTTCGATCGATCGCGACCGCGTATGCGCAAGCCACGATCGACACGTACATCCAGCAATTCGGCGAGGGCGTCGGGAAGACGTGGAAGCCGGAGGACGTCGAGGCCGACGCCGGCGCCGAGGCTGGTGCCGACGGCGGCGTACTGACGGGCGGCAAGTACGACAACGCGTCGATCGTGAATCCAATCGGCATCGACATCCGGGAGACCACCGAGAAGGTGCTCTTCGACGGCTCGCTCTACAACTACGCGCTGCAGCTCGCGAGCGGCGTCGTCACCGAAGCCACCGTGGACCAGCTGACCGCCATCTTCGGCGCGACACCGAAGTTCGCGAACGACGCCGTCGACGGCGGTCCCGATACCGACACGCTCATCGCCGAGTACGCCGCGAAGCGTGACAACAAGACCGGGACGCTGGGCCCGTATCGCAAGATCAAGCGCGCGTTGCTCGTCGCCAAGACGGCGGCCGCCGCGGGCGGTGCCTGCAAGGCCGACCTCGACGGCGCGCTGAAGATCTTCTTCCTCGAGTGGGAGAAAACGGCCTACGCGACGGTCATCTTCTACTTGAACCAGGCCGCGCAGAACGCCGTCGCCATCCCTCAGAAGGGACAGCTCGCGCTGCACTCGTACGGAGAGGCGCTCGGCTTCATCGAGAGCTTCAAGGGCATTCCCCAAGATCGCCGCGTCATCACCGACGTGCAGATCGACGGCCTCCTCACGCGCGTCAGCGCGGCGAAGCCGTATCGCCTCGTCACGCAGAGCGGCGACGTGGTCGGCGCGTTCAGCACCGCCTTCCAGGAGATCGGCGGCATCTACGGGTTCACGCAGACCGAGATCGAGGACTTCAAGAAGGTGTATTGACCGATGCGACTCCATCAAGCGCTCGCGTTCGTCGTCATCGGCAGCGCGCTCGTCCTCGCCGCGTGCAAGCGCGGCGGCGACAGCGGCACGAGCGGCACCGGCGTCGAAGTCGACGCGGGCGCCTTCGACAAGACCGCGCTCCTCACCGCGTTCGGTCAGTGCGCGCTCGGTACGTATCGCGACTTCAACGCCGCCGCGATCGAGCTCGACGCATCGGCGAAGCGCGCCGACTCCGAGGCCACGCCCGCGGCGCGCGACGCCGCCCGCGCCTCGTGGAACAAGGCCATCGACGCCTGGCAGCGGGCCGAGCTCTTCGACCTCGGACCCATCGCCGCCACCGGCATGCCGGGCGGGAGTGACCTCCGCGATCCCATCTACGCGTGGCCGCTCGTGAACCGCTGCCTCATCGAGCAGCAGCTCGCCGACAAGACGTACGAGAGGCCGGAGCTCGCCACTGCGCTCGTCAACACGCGCGGGCTCGCCGCTGCCGAGTACCTCCTCTTCTACGAGGGCACCGACAACGCGTGCACGCCGAGCTCGACGCTCAACACCGGCGGCACGTGGGCTGCGCTCGGCGCCGACGAGATCGCCAAGCGCAAGTTCGCGTACGCGCGCGCGCTCGCCGCCGACACGCTGTCACGCTCCCAGTCTCTCGTGGGGGCGTGGGATCCCGCGGCCGGCAACTTCCTCGGCACGCTCACCGGCGCTGGACCCGGCAAGGTCTACGCGTCGCAGCAGATGGCGTTCAACGCCGTCAGCAACGCGTTCTTCTACATCGACGACTTCGTGAAGAACATGAAGCTCGGCGTCCCGGCGGGGTTCAATCCCGGCTGCTCGACGCCGCCGTGCGTCGCCCTCGTGGAGTCGCCGTGGGCGCATCGATCGAAGGAGCACCTGAAGAACAACCTGCTCGCCTTCGATCACATGCTGCGCGGCTGCACGGCCGACGGCAGCGGCCTCGGCTGGGACGATCTGCTCGTTGCGGTCGGCGACGAAGCGCTCTCGAAGAAGCTCGTCGACGCGCTTGCGACGTCCCGCGCCTTGCTCGACGCCCTCGCGCAGCCGACGCTCGAGGACGACCTCGTGAAGGACGCCGCCGGCGTGAAGAAGCTCTACGACTCGCTGCGCGTCATCGTGGTGCTTCTCAAGACCGAGTTCGTCACCGTGCTCGATCTCGAGCTCCCGAAGCGCGTCGAGGGCGACAATGATTAGCGAGCGGCTCACCGCTCCGAAGCCCACCGGGGCGCTCGTCGCGTTTCGCGTGGCGCTCGGCGTGCTCGTGTCGGTGAGCGCAATCCGCTTCCTCGCGTACGGCTGGGTCGACGAGCTCTTCGTGAAGCCGACGTTCTTCTTCACGTACTGGGGCTTCTCGTGGGTGCGTCCGCTTCCCGCGCCGTGGATGCATGCGCTCTTCGCCGGCATCGCCGTGCTCGGCGCGTGCTTCGCAGCGGGGCTCTTCTACCGCGTGGTCGCCGTCACGCTGTTCTTCGCCTTCGCGTACGTGCAGCTCCTCGACGTGACGAACTGGCTGAATCACTACTACCTGGTCAGCCTTCTCTTGCTGCTCTCGGCGGTGATGCCGCTCGGACGGGCGAGCTCGCTCGACGTGCTGCTCCGCCCGCACACGCGCCTCGACGCATTC
>JAXDMI010000290.1:0-4718 GCA_034666145.1 Myxococcales bacterium
GCACGAGTACTTCGCCGGATCGCCGGTGCCGCGCACGAAGCCGCGAGCCTGCGTGCGCTCGTCGATGACGTCGATGCCGAAGGCCGCGTCGACGGAGAGCTGCAGATCAATGGTGTCGCCCGCGACGCGGAGCACCTTGCCGACGACGCCGTCCGGGCTCACCACGGGCATGTTGGGGCGGATGTTGCGCGAGCCGCGGTCGAGCACGACGCGCGTCACGCGGAAGAACTCGGTGAAGTCCTTGCCGATCACCTGCGCGCTCACGAGATCGCCGGGCAGCGACTCGCGGAGCTGGAGGAGGCGCCGCAGCTCGCGGTTCTCGGTCTCCTTCTGCTCGAGGCGGTGGTTCTGCTCGCGGAGGCGTGCGTTCTCGTACGCGAGCCGCTCGTTGTCGGCCTTCACGTCGACGAGGTAGACGTAGCTCTCCCAGAGGTTCGACACGCCGCGCGCGAGGCTCGAAGCCGCGAACTCGATCGGCGCGCTGATGCGGAGAACGGCGCGATCGAGACCGTTCAGGTTCTCCGGGCGCTTCATGTTCGCGCGCAGGAAGAAGAACGGCACGGCGAGGAGGATGATGACGATCCCCACGTCCCGGTAACGCTTGTACGCCGTCACTGGGTACTACTCTGAAGTCGCGACCGGCCTTCTAGCCGATCGTGACCTCCTTCAAGAGCTCCATGTGATCGAGAGCCTTGCCGCTTCCGAGGACGACCGCGCTGATGGGATCGTCGCAGACCATGACCGGCAGGCCCGTCTCTTCGCGGAGGAGGACGTCGATGTTCTTGAGGAGCGCACCACCGCCGGTGAGCACGATGCCCTTGTCGACGATGTCGGCCGCGAGCTCGGGGGGCGTCTTCTCGAGGGCGAGGAGAACGGCCTCGACGATCGCGTTGGTGGGCTCGCTGAGCGCCTCGCGAATTTCGTCCGAGTTGACCACGACGGTCTTCGGGATGCCGGCGACGAGGTCGCGGCCCTTCACCTCGGTAGTGAGCTGGCGCTCGAGGGGGTAGGCGTTGCCGACCTCCATCTTGATGCGCTCGGCGGTCTGCTCGCCGATGGCCAGGTTGTACTTTCGCTTCAGGTAGGCCTGGATGGCCTCGTCCATCTTGTCGCCGCCGACGCGGACCGACTGCGAGTACACGATGCCGGCGAGGGAGATGACGGCGACCTCGCTCGTGCCGCCGCCGATGTCGACGACCATGTTGCCGGACGGCTCGGGGATGGGGAGGCCGGCGCCGATGGCCGCGGCCATGGGCTCCTCGATGAGATAGACCTCGCGGGCGCCGGCGCCTTCGGCCGACTCCTTCACAGCGCGCTTCTCGACCTCGGTGATGCCGAAGGGAACGCAGATGATGATGCGCGGCTTCACGAGCGTGCGGCGGTTGTGCGCGCGCGCGATGAAGTACCGCAGCATGGCCTCGGTGATCTCGAAGTCGGCGATGACGCCGTCTCGCAGCGGGCGGACTGCCTTGATGTTGCCGGGCGTGCGCCCGAGCATCTCCTTGGCTTCGCGGCCGACGGCGAGGACCTTGTTGCCGCCGCGGGCGTCTCGCTGGACGGCGACGACGGACGGCTCGCAGGACACGATGCCCTTGCCCTTCACGTAGATGAGCGTGTTGGCGGTCCCGAGATCGATCGCGAGATCGTTCGAGAACAGGCCGTGGAGCCAGTCGAAGATCATCGTTTGCTGCGCTCGGGAGGGGGGGTCGGGGTCAAGGGGAGGCCTCTTTCTACGGGTCGAAAACCCCCTTAGAACGCGGCCGTCATAGCACAGGGGGGAGGGGTGTCTACCCCGGGGCCCGCTCCCTGTCTGCCCTCCCGTTGGCGCCCCGACGATGAAAGACAAACGCGAAAGCCCGCCCAGGTCCTGCGACCCGGCGGGCATTCAAGCGTCTACGAAAGGTTTCTCAGCCCTTCGAGATCTTCCCCTCCTTATGGGGGTGATGCTTGCGGCAGGTCGAGCAGAACTTCTTGATCTCGAACTTCTCCGCCATCGTGCGCTTGTTCTTCGTCGTCACGTAGTTGGCGCGGCTGCAGTTGCCACAGGTCATCTTGATGATGTCACGCATGATTTGCTCCCACCATCCTCGAAGGGGACGGCGCCGGACCGCGGAATCTACTCACGCGGCCCTGATTGTCAACAGCTGGCTCAGTTCGTGGCCCGGTCTTCGTTTCTAGTCGTCGTCTTTGTCGGGCAGGGCCGACGTGCGCCAGTCGAAGTCCTCGCCACCGGTGCTGCGCTCGCGCTTGCCACCGCCGCCGGCCTTCTTCTTGGGCGGTCCGCCCTCGCCACCTTCGCCCGGGCCGCCGCCCTTGCGCTTGCGCTCTTCGAACGACTTTCGCGAGGCAGGAAGCGCGTTCGGACCAAAGCCGGGAGGAGGAGGAGGAAAGCCACCGCCGCCACCGCCGCCGTATCCACCGCCGCCGCCGCTGTATCCGCCGCCACCACCGCTGTATCCGCCGCCACCGCCGCCGCCGGCGTAACCGCCGCCGCCGCTGCCCGCGTATCCACCGCCGGCAGGACGCTCACCCTTGGGGTGCGCGATGTTCACGACGAGGCGACGACCGCGCATGTCGACGGTCTTGAGCTGCTCCGATGCAGTCTTCGCCGTCTCCGAGCTCGACATCGTGACGAAGCCGAAGCCGCGCTTGCGACCATCGGGATCCATCGGGAGATGAACGCGGACGACGCTGTTCTCACCGCAGACGCCGTTGATGAGCACCTCGACCTCTTGGGTCGTGATGTCGTACGGCAGATTGCCGACGTAGAGCGTTCGATCGGGCGCTTGAGGCGGAGCTCCGCGTGGTGGACCTCCAGGACCGGCACCAGCGCTGGGCGGCCCTCCTCCATACGGCGTGGACCTCGGTCCACCCGCTCCCGGCCCACTCGAGAAAGGAGCGCGCTCACCCACACGGGGAGGCTCCTGCTGGAATGGCCGCACGGAGATCGAACGACCCCCCTGCAGCGATCCATCGAGTGAATCGCGTGCCGCCTGCGCTTCGGCAGGGGACGACATCGTTACGAATCCAAAACCTCGCGGACGACCCGTCGTACGATCTTTCGGGAGGCTGACGCTGACGACCTTGCCGCCAGTAGCCTCGAAGATCGTCTTGAGCACATCTTCCGAAACGCTGTCTGGGAGCCCCGCTACGAACAGCTTCGCTTCCTCGTTCTGACCCGGCATCGCGAACCCTAAATACCTCCGAACGCGAACACACGTCGGCCAAAACGGCCTCTGCCCCGCGACGAAGCCTACGTTATCCCTAACCCGCGCGCCGTCAACCACCCGCGACCGGGGAAGTGTCGGAAGTTTCGGGCTGCCCGGAGGCCCGGACGTCGGTTTCGCCCTGGGTTTGGCCGCCCGAATCGCCTTCGGCGCCCTCCGTACCCGGCAAAACGCGGCGCGCAGGAATCGTGAAAGTGAACGTCGATCCCCGCCCGAGCTCGCTTTCCACCCAGGCTCGGCCGCCGTGGCTCTCGGCGATGTGCTTCACGAGCGCGAGCCCGATGCCGCTGCCGCGGACGGGTGATTGCGGCGATCGTGAGACGCGTGACGAAGGCGAACCGCCCTTTTCTCCGCTCTTTTCGTCGCGCGAGCTGGAGAGCCGCACGAAGCGCTCGAAGATGCGGTGCCGGTCCTCGGGCGCGACACCGGGCCCCTGATCGCGGACCTCGACCCGGACGCCGCCCGCGTGGCCGCACGCGCGGATCGTGATCGTCTCGCCGCCCGGCGCGTACTTGAGGGCGTTGTCGACGAGGTTGATGACGGCGAGCTGAATGGCGCGCTCGTCGATGCGCGCGCGAGGGAGCGAGGGTTCGACGTCGAGGATCAGCTTCACGCCCTCGCGCTCGGCGCGGTAGCGGTAGACGTTCGCGGCGCGCGTGACGGCATCGCCGATGTCACCTTCCGAGAACTCGTAGCTGCCGCGCCCGCGCTCGAGGCGCGCGAAGTCGAGCACGTTCTCGATGAGCGCCGAGAGCCGCTCGCTCTCGCGCACGATGATGTCGAGGTACTCCTTTTTCTTCGCGTCGGTCGATACGCGCCCCGACTGCAGCATTTCGGCGAACATGCGGACGAGCGCGAGCGGCGTCTTCAGCTCGTGGCTGACGTTGGCGACGAACTCGCTCTTGAGCGCGGAGATGCGGCGCTCCTTCTCGGCGACGAGCACGATGGCGATCGCGCCCACGATGATGACGATGCACGAGAGGCTCACCATCGTGATCTCGAGGAGCCGCCGGTTCTCGACGCGCGACGCGAGCTCCTCGCTGGCCAGCGGCGAGACCTGCACGCGCCAGTTGTAGAGCGTGGTCGGGAAGCGGACGCCGACCGTGAACTCGCCCGATCGCAACGGCGGCCCGTAAATGATGCGGCCTTCTTCGTCGACGACGTTCACGCGGCTCGCGGCGCTACTGCGCGGCGAGACCGGCGTACCGGGCGTCGACGGCTCGGCATAGAGCATGGGCAGCGTCTCGCGCACGATGCGTCCGATGTCGTGCCACGCGACGACCACGTAGCGACGTCCCTCGTGGATTCGCTGCCAGTAGCTGAGGAGATAGCTCTGTTGCGCGTACTCGCGATGGAGGTGACGAAGCTCGTCGGGCGCCTGCGCCCCGAGCTCCATGTCGCCGAGCATGCGATCGACGAGCAAGCGGCGGAAGCCTTCTTCCTCCGCGAGCGCGCCCGTCGCGCGCGATGCGAACGCGAGCACCGTGCGGC
>JAXDMI010000291.1:0-5866 GCA_034666145.1 Myxococcales bacterium
AGGCGTACGCGGACGCTGCGAGCAAGATGCCGAGCGCGCACGGTACGACGACGCGACGCGCGTTGAAGGAGAGAGAGGCGGGAGAGCTGTGGCGCTGGTGCATGGTGGCGCGGAGCTTTCCACCGGCTGGCCACGGGCTGCAAGGGCCACTTGACGCCGCCGCTGCCTGGCGCGCACGCTAGTGCCGTATGCCGCATCGGGAGCGCTATCTGTTCGTCTGCACCAACCGCCGAGAAGAAGGCAATCCCAAGGGATCTTGCGCTCAGAAGGGCAGCGAGGAGATCGTGAAGCGGCTCAAGGGAGCGTTGCTCGAACGAGGC
The DNA here is from genome assembly GCA_034666145.1 of Myxococcales bacterium. Taxonomy (GTDB): domain Bacteria; phylum Myxococcota_A; class Polyangia; order Polyangiales; family Polyangiaceae; genus Labilithrix. Next base: position 321 of record JAXDMI010000291.1, read on the forward strand.
CTCGCGAAGACCGTTCGCGCCTGTTCGACGAGCTGCCTCGACCTGTGCGAGGTCGGTGTGTCGATCGTCCTCGAGCCCGATCACGTGGTGTACGGCCACGTCACGCTCGACGATGTCGATGCCATCGCCGACGGGATCGTGAAGGGCGAGGTCGTCGAGCGCCTCGTGATCCCTGGCCCGGGATCGGGTTCGGCGTCTGGCGCCAAGGGCAGCTGATGGGCTTCGGCTTCGAGATGAAGGAGGCGTTCTCGGGGAGCTACTACCGGCTCGAGGAGCCGCTCCGCGATCACGCCATGCGCATCTCGCTCCGTCTCGGCGTCGACGGCATGCGCCGCTTCCTCCGCGAACGGAAGGTCGATGCGGTGGGAACGATCTTCGCGGAGCAGCTCGCCGAGCGGCTGCCCGGCGGCGTGGCGCTCTACGGCACGCTCACGATGAAGCTCTTCGACGAGAAGCGCATCCCGTATGACCTCGCGTTCGAAGGCGACGACGGTCGCACGTGGCGCCTGCGCGGACAGCGCGACTTCTTCGTTCACGACGCCGTCGACTCGCTCACCATCTTGCCGGCGAGCCTCTATGACGACGCCGGCGTCGAAGCCGGACGCGCGCTCCTGCGCTTCGATCCGAAGACGGAGCTGCCGGCGCTGGTGCGCTCGTTCCGTCCGCGCGTGCGTCTCCCGAGGTTGTCGGGAGGGAAGGCCTGAACATGGAACGACTCGTCGCTGCGAGCACCGCCATCCTCGTCGTGGACGTCCAGGAGAAGCTCTCCGCGGCGATGCCCGAAGCCGCCGTGCAGGAGCTCGTGAAGAACGCGGGCATCCTGCTCGAGGTGGCGGAGGCGCTCGGCGTCCGCGTCCTCGCGAGCGAGCAGTACCCGAAGGGGCTCGGCTCGACGGTCACCAGCCTCGCGAGCAAGCTCGCCGAGATGGGCGTGAAGCCGCTTCCCAAGATGGCGTTCGACGCGTGCTCGGAGCTCACCATCTCCCGCGCGCTCGCCGACTCGGGCGCGCGCAGCGTCGTGGTGCTCGGCATGGAGGCGCACGTCTGCGTGTTCCAGACGGCGCGCGAGCTCGTGAAGCGCGGCTATGCGACGTACGTCGTCGCCGATGCCGTTGCATCGCGGCGGGAAGAGAATCGGCGCATCGGCCTCTCGCTCTGCGAACACGCCGGCGCGTACGTCACCGTGACCGAGGCCGTCGCGTTCGACCTGCTCGAGCACGCGGGCACCGGCGCGTTCAAAGCCATCTCGAAGCTCCTCCGCTGACCCGAGCTTTGACGCACCCGACCCAGGGTCGTGCGATTTGACGCAGTGCCCGACCCAGGGTCGGGAGTGACTTTGTGGCAAAGTGATTTGTCGGAATGGCGGTAGGGCTTGACGGGTTGTCGAGGCGTGACAACATGGATGCTGTGATTGACGAGCTGTCAGGGCCCAGTGACAAGACGTCCGAACCGGTGCGCCGTCCCGACGGGAGCATCGAGGAGGGGATCACGGTGCTCGTCGTCGATGACGAGCGCTCCAATGTCGAGTCCCTCGAGAAGATTTTCCTCAAGGAAAACATGCGTGTGCTCGTCGCCAACGACGCCAAGCACGCCCTCGAGCAGGTCCGGAACCACCGCGTCCAGGTGGTCCTCACCGACCTGATGATGCCCGGAACGACCGGGCTCGAGCTCCTCCGCGCCATCAAGCAGGTCCAGCCCGAGGTCGAGGTCGTCCTCATGACGGCGTACGGCTCGGTCGAGGCCGCGGTCAGCGCGATGCGCGAGGGCGCCTACGACTTCGTCGAGAAGCCCCTCAAGCGGATGACGATCGTGAAGAGCGTCCGCAAGGCAGCAGAGCGCGGACGCCTCCTCGAGGAGAACCGATCGCTGAAGGACGAGATCAAGGCGCTCACCAAGCGCGAGATGGTCGGCAGCTCCGTCGCGTGGCGTCGCGTGATCGAGGTCGCGACGCAGGCGGCACCCAGCATGGCGACGGTCCTCGTGCTCGGCGAGAGCGGCACCGGCAAGGAGCTCATCGCGCGCTACATCCACGACAAGAGCGCGCGGGCCCGCGGCCCGTTCGTCGCCGTCAACTGCGCAGCGATCCCGGAGACCATCCTCGAGAGCGAGCTCTTCGGCCACGAGCGCGGCGCGTTCACGGGCGCCGTCACCAAGAAGGACGGCCGCTTCGCGACGGCCACCGCGGGCACGCTCTTCCTCGACGAGATCGGGGAGCTTTCGCCGCAAGTGCAGGTGAAGCTCCTTCGCGTCCTCCAGGAAGGCGAGTACGAGCCGCTCGGCGGCAACACCGTGAAGGCCGACGTCCGCGTCGTCGCCGCCACGAATCGCGATCTGCTCGCCGAGGTGCAAGCGGGCCGCTTCCGCGAGGACCTCTACTATCGCCTCAACGTCATCGCCGTGACCGCGCCCCCGCTGCGCGCCCGCCGCGAAGACGTGCCGCTGCTCGTCGATCACTTCGTCGGCCTCTACGCGAAGAAGAACGGCAAGGCGCGGCTCACGGTCGCGCGCGCGGCGCTCGAGCGCATGATCGACTACGCGTGGCCGGGGAACGTCCGCGAGCTCGAGAACGTCATCGAGCGCGCCGTCGTCCTCTCGCGCGGTGACACGCTCAGCGAGAACGACCTCCCCGAGGCCATCGCGAAGTCCGAGGGCACGACGTCACGATCCCTCGATTTTCCCGTGGGAACGCCGCTCTCCGAGATCGAGCTCCGGGTCATCAAGGAGACCTTGAAGCACACGAAGGGCGACAAGTCCCTGGCCGCGCAGCTGCTCGGCATCTCGACGCGCACCATCTATCGCAAGCTCGATGGCGTCGAGGGCGCAGACGCCGGCGGCGGCGACGCTCTCGAGCCGGCCTGACGTCGCGAGTCCCGTGTACGCTTCGGCCGTGACCACGACGGGGCGCGTCCGAGCGGTGCTGACCGAGCTTCGGCTCGACGCGATCGTGGGCGCGGTCGTCGTCCTCCTCGCGACGCTCACCGGATGTGGAGGCGCGCGGCCGCCTTCCGCGAGCCCCGCCCCCGACGGATCGCCGGCTCCAACGGCGTCGTCGTCGTCGCCGTCGAAGCCCTCGGCGGGCGAGGCGCCCGAGCCCTTCGAGGCGATCGCATCCGCCACCGACGTGGTCGCGCCGTGGGTGCGTCCCGAGCGCAGCTCTCGTCTCGCCGTCCCGCGACCGTCGGGAAGGACGCGCGAGCGATGGACCTTCGCGTTCGATTCCAAGCTCGATCCGAAGCTCGATCCGGTGTTCGTGGTCAGCGCCGGTACGCGCATCGTCGTGCAGGGAAGGCCGTTCGGCTCACCGGCCACGCGTCAGAGCGCGTTCGTGCTCCTCGACACGCGCGGCCATCGCATCGCGGGCGACCTCCTCGCGGGCGATCTCGTGCGCCTCGAGCCCGCAGCCGGGAAATTCTATGGCATCGGAGGCTCGGAGATGCCCACCGCCTTCCAGCTCTCCGACGGCTCTCGCGGTCCCGACAAGCTCGGTCCCGACGACCCTCGCGGCGTCCAGGGCTCGCTCGCTGTCCGCGCCGCGACGCATGGCGCGACCCATGTCTTCATCCAGGAAGCGGGCGTCGAGATCGACGATCGCGCGGCGGGTCGGCAGCGCACCGTCGCCGAGCCGCCGGTGGTCCCGCTCGACGGCGCGATCGACGACGACGGCAACCTCCATCTCCTGGTGCGACAGGGCGCAGCGAGCGGACAGAGCTCGGACCTTGCGCTGTGGACGACGCCGCTCGGCGTCGGATCGATCGGCCGCATCCGCATCGGGCCGTTGCGTCGCGATCGAGCCGCGGTGCCGCCCATCGTCGGCAAGTCGATACGGGTGGTCGTCCTCGATGATCGTCTCCTCGCGATCGCACCGGACGGCAAGACGCTCTGGGAGCGCAAAGGCGCGCTCACCGGCGGCGCCACCCTCACCGCCGATGATCGCCTCCTCGTCGCGAGCGACGGCAAGGTGCTCGCGATCGATCCGTCGGGGCGTGCGACCGAGGTCGCCAGCGCGTCGAAGGAGATCTTCCTCACGCCGCCGATCGTCACGGGCACCGGCCTCCTCCTCGTGGCCAGCGGCAACGCGCTGCACGCGTACGGCTTCGAGTGATCGAGGAGCCGCCGTCGAGATCGGCACCCCGAAGATCGCGTTGTCACTTTGTCATCGTCCGAGGGACCTGAGCCGCCTCCGCGCCAAGCTGTCGAAGAGCTCGTTCTCCACAGGCAAATAAGCCTGGATTTCCGACGGTTAACTTGCTGGCATGCGCCTCGCAGTAGCCCTGCTTGGATCCTCGCGCATGGCCTTCGATCAGCTCCTTCGCAAGAACTTCTGGCTCGTCGTGTTGCCGCTCGTCGCCATCGCGGCGTTGCTCAATGCGCAGGCGGTCACGCAGCTCGTCGGCATCGGCCTGACGCCGGACGAGGCCGCGCTCGCCGCTCCTCCGCCGGTCGCGAAGGTGACGCCGATGTCGAACACCACCGCGCGTTCGCCGAACGCCGAGCCGATCCTCTCGCGTAACCCGTTCGACCACGTGACCGGCTCGCTCCATCCGCCGGTCGTCGAGGACACGGCGGCGGTGTCGACGACGCTCGACACGAGCGATCCCTTCAACGCTCCGATCTGTGACGGCGTGAAGGTGCTGGTCATCGCGGCGTCGAGCGATCCGGACTGGTCGTTCGCGGCGGTGAGCGGCACGACCGACACGAAGTCGATGCTGCGCCGGCGCGGCGGTGACTTCGGCGGCAAGACCGTCCACTTCGTCGGCTGGGACCGCGTGTGGTTCCAGAACGGCAGCTCGCTCTGCCAGGCGCAGCTCTTCAAGCAGCCCGAGACGCACGCTGCCGCTGCGCCGGCCGCGACCCCGTCCGCCGCGGGGTCGGCGAAGGGTGGCGCGCCCGGCCTCGATCCGGCGCTCGCGAAGGGCATCCAGAAGGTCTCGGCGACCGAGTTCAACATCGACCGCAGCGTCGTCGACAAGATCCTCGAGAACCAGTCCGAGCTGATGCGCCAGGCGCGCATCGTTCCCGAGCAAGAGAACGGCAAGGTCGTCGGCATCCGCATGTTCGGCATCCGTCCCGAGACGTTGCTCGGCGTGCTCGGCATGGAGAACGGCGATCGCCTCCAGACGATCAACGGCTTCGACATGGCGAGCCCCGAGAAGGCGCTCGAGGCCTACGCGCGACTCCGCACCGCCGACAAGCTGGTCGTGCAGGTGAACCGCCGCGGCCAGAACATGAACCTCGACTACAACATCAAGTGACGCTCGCCCACCGCAGCAAGCCCACCGCAGCAAGCAAGAGGACGGCACCATGACGAACGAGCACTCCGAGACCACTCTCGTGCGCCGCACACTGCGCACCGTCGCCATGCTCGTCGGCGCGTGCGTGTTGTTCGTCGGCGCGCTCAGCGTCATCGCGGTCGCCGTCACCAGCCGCGCCGTCGGCGCCGGGCGCGGCGACGCGAAGGAGGCCGCGAGCGAGCCTTCGCCGACCGGCAAGAAGCCGCTCTCCATCTGACCGCCCGCCCGTCTCGCATCTCGCGCATGTCTCGCATC
>JAXDMI010000292.1:0-6974 GCA_034666145.1 Myxococcales bacterium
TCGGTCGCGACGCGGTGCGCTTGCGGCACGATGCGTTCAACGCGGAAGGCCTCACCGTGAAGCGCGCGATGAGCCGCGAGCCGTGCTCGTCGCTCGCGGCCGGCACCGTCGAGCTCGCCGGCCTCCCCCCGTGCTGGACGACGCCGGGCGACGGTTATCTCGGGCTCACGCCGGACACCTCGGACCGCTTGCACGTCGCAGCGGCGGTCTCGCGCGCGGAGCTCGCGTTCGCCATCGCGCTCGATCCGGAGCGCGTGCAGGCCTACGCAGCGGGGCTGGGCGATCTCGCGCTGCTCGCGCTCGGCACGCAGGTCGACCCGACGCCGTGGTGGACGGTCGACGCCGCACAGCGTCGCGATCTCGAGGCTGGGCCGAAGCACGCGATGCGTCTCGTGCGCAGCGCCACCGCGTCGGTCGCGAAGCTGCGCGACCTGCCGGTACCGCCGGCCGCAGGCGTCGACGTCTCGCGGATCGGCGGCGCCGTGGCTCCGTCGATCATCGCCAGCGTGCTCGCGACGCCGAAGATCGGGGCCGTTGGAGCGGCCGACGATGCCGCCGCTGGTGACGACGCCGACCCCGCCGTGAGCCTCCTTCGACCCATCCTCGCGCAACTGCCCGCGGCGCAGTCCGATACCGATGCGCAGCATCCCGTCGGCCATCTCGATCATGGGTGGGCGGTGCAGGCGTTCATCGCGACGGGCTCCACCGTGCTCGTGCCGCCGTCTGCGCCGGTCGACTTCTTCGCACCGGGCATCGGCGCGTCGGTGGGCTTCTCGTATCGCTGGGGCAGCCTGCTTCCCGGTCGGCGCGCGCGCTCGATCGCCGAATTCAACATCGGCATCTCCGACTCGCTGCACATCGACACCAAGGGCCAGGCCGGAGGACGCGGGCACGTGACCATGCTCGATCAGGAGCTGCGCTGGCCCGTCGTCTGGGAGGCGCTGACGACGTACACGCTCCCGCTCGATCTCGCGCGCATGCATCGCGCGGGACGCATCCTCGCGTTCAACGGCGTGCGCGCGCACGAGATCCTGCGCGAGGGCTCGCTCGCCTTCCAAGGCATCGAGCTCGAGGCTCTCGCCATCGCCATCTCGGAAGGACATGGCTCGCATCCGCTCTATGCGCTGTCACCCGATCTCCGCTTCTACGTCGGCGTCGCGAACCCGAGCGCAGCGCAGCCGTCGTTCCCGAGCACGCTGGGCGTGACGGTGGGAATCACCCTGACCGGCGGCTACGTCACGTTCCTGTGAGGCGCGTGCGCACGAGGCGAAGCGGCTCTTCGACGCCCTTCACCTTGGCGGAGATCTTCTCGATCATCACGAGCTCGCCGCGATCGGCCTCCGGCAGATCGTCGTAGACGCTCTCCTCGAGGACGATCTGGCCGCTGTCCGCGAGGTGCTGCACGCGCGCGGCGCAGTTCACGGTCTGCCCGAAGTAGTCGATCGTGTCGTTCGCCGTGACCACGTAACAAGGCCCCGAGAAGAGCCCGAGCTTCAGCCCGGTGTCGGCGCCGTTGGGATGCGACTTGCGGAACGTCTCGAAGCCTCGCAAGCAGGCGATGGCGGCATGCAGACATGCGCGCGGCTCGAGGAACGCCGCCATGATCGCATCGCCCATGGTCTTCACGACGGTGCCGTTGCCTTCGTCGATGGCCTTCCGCAACACGTCGAAGTGATCGTCGACGAGGCGGAACGCAGCGGCGTCTCCCGCCTTCGTATAGAGCGCCGTCGACCCCGTGAGATCGCTGAAGAGGATCGCGCAGTGGCCGACCTTGAGCGGCGTGCTCGGCTTGAGAAGGTCCTTCGAGAAGAGTCGACGGAACTCGGCCATCGTCGTGACGACGTGCGCGGTCGCGGCGAGGCTTGCGTAGCCGAGGCGCTCGATCTTCACGTGGAGCGCCTCGCCCGTGGAGTTGCTCACGTGCACCTTGCCGCCCGGCGCGACGTGGAGCTCGCCGGGGACGACGGAGTCGGCGAGGAGCTTCGCCCTCACCTCTCCGGGTGCGTCGGGCTGCACCTCGAGCGACGCGACCGTGCCGCCGCGCCCGAAGAGGCGATAGCGACCCTTCTCCGACGGTGCCTCGAGCGTGCGCTCCGCGTTGGCGTCGATGTTGGCCTGCACGATCACGTGCGGCGTGCGCCACGGCCCGCCGATGCAGAACATGCGGTCCTGCACGACGCGCACGCTCTCGTGCGGGCGGAACGTCGCTTCGACGGCGCGATCGAGCTCGATGCCATAGCTGATGTCACACATCTGGCAGTGACCCGCATCGCCGATCTCGGAGAGCGACGACACCTGATCGTTCGCGGTGCGACAGCTCGGGCAGACGAGCGCCCAGCGCAGATCGACGACGCCCGCGGTCACGGCATGGAGCAGCACGCGTAACGTCTCGCGCTGATCGAGGCCGTGCTGATCGGCGAGCTCGAACGGGCGGATGCGCATGAGGTCGGCGTCGGGTCCGCTGCGCAGCAGCTCGATGACCATCGCCACCACCTTCTTGTCGAGGTCGCGCTTGCCGAGCTCCTTCTCGGCGTGCGCGAGACGATCGGCGTTGGCCTCCGACGCGGGCTCGAGGAACGGGCTCGGCGCGTTGTCTCTCAAGTGCGCGTCGATCTGATCCGCGAGCCGCGCCATGCCGTGAACGACGCGCCTCGCCTGCAGCTCCAGGATCGGCCGCAGCATCCAGTGCCGCGGCTGCAGCTCGAGACGTACCGTCGCGTCGGTGCCGCCTGCGTCCGTCGGCGCGAGGGTGATGCCGAACGTGTACGCCTCGAGCACGCCGCTCCGCATCTTGCGATAGACGCTGAACGACTTGTTGAGCGTCCACTCGAAGGGCGCCTCCTCGTAGGACATCGCGAAGCCCGCCGCGCTCGTCTCCGCGACGAAGCGCGCGCTGCTCTTCGTGCCCTTCTCGATCGGCTTGTAGACCGCCGGCTTGCCGAGCAAGAGGCGATTCGTGCGGTCGGTGTCGGTGATCAGCGGCCAGACGTCCGCGGGCGCCGACGCCATGCTGACGCGAGTGGAGACGACGACCGACCGCATTGTGTCGCCCGGGAAAATACCACGTCCGGGACCTGCGAACGCCAGTTGTGGCCGCGCGCGCGCGTCTATACTGCGGTCGTGCTCTCCCCCGGCACACTCGTCGATCGCTACGAGCTCGTGTCCCCCATCGGCGAGGGCGGCATGGCGCAGGTCTGGGTTGCGCGCCAGAAGGGCAAGCACGGCTTCGAGAAGCTGTTCGCCTTCAAGTGCATTCATCCGCGCTTCGCCGACAATCCCGCGTTCCGCAGCATGTTCCTCGACGAGGCGCGGATCGCGGCGTCGATCGAGCACCCGAACGTCGCGCAGGTGTTCGACCTGGGCGAGGCCGCGTCGATGCTCTACCTCGTGATGGAGTACGTCGACGGCGAGTCGCTCGGCGCGCTCATGACGGCGGCGGCGCGGCGCGCGAAGGACACCGTTCCGGTTCCGAACGGCGTTGCCTTACGGATCATCGCCGACGCGCTGGCGGGTCTGCACGCTGCGCACTCGCTGAAGGACGCGGAGGGCCATCCGCGCGGGGTGGTCCATCGCGACGTGTCCCCGCAGAACATCCTCGTGAGCGTCCGTGGCGACGTGAAGGTGATCGACTTCGGCATCGCCGTCGCGAAAGACCGCATCGGCGGCGACACCGCGGCGGGATCGCTCAAGGGCAAGCTCCACTACATGGCGCCGGAGCAAGCGCTGCGCGAGGAGCTCGGTCCGTACACCGACGTGTTCTCCACAGGCGCGACACTCTATCGCATGCTCGCGGGACGACCGCCGTTCGACGCGGGCAACGACGCGGCGACCTTGCACCGGCTCCTCTCCGGCGTGCCGCCCGAGCCGCTGCCCGACGACGTGCCGCCGCTCATCGCCGCCATCATCGAGCGCTCGCTCGATCGCGATCCCGGCAATCGCTACCAGACGGCGTTCGCGATGCAGTCCGCGCTCGAGGCGGCCATCGCCGAAGAGGGCTACGTCGCCGATGTCGTGTCGTGGGTGAAATCGACGCTCTCCGACAACGCCGTCCAGCGACGCGCGCAGCTCGCGACGCGCACGTTGAACATCGCGCCGGAGTCCGGTCCGTCGCCGGTGTCCGCAGCCGTACCTGCCGCTGCGGCCGTGCCTGCGCCTGCGCCCGTCGCCTCGTTCAGCGCCGAGCTCGGTCCTCTTCCCGATCGCGCGCGGCCCATCGCGCCCGCGCCCGCGGAGCCGCGCGCCGAAGCGCCTGCTCCGGCAGCAGCGCCGGCGCTCGTCGCGGGTCCCGCGATTGCTCGCGTCGTCGTGCCTGCGCCGATCGGCCTCGACGCGCCGGACGAGAGAGGGCCCGACGACCGAGGACACGACGAGCGAGGACACGACGACCGCGCGAACGACGGTCCCGGCATGCTCGACGTGAAGGCGCTCGTCGCGCAGCGAAAGTCGCCGAACGCGTACCCGGCTCCGTCCGCGAACGGCGGTCACGCATCGAACGCGCAAGGCGCACGAGCCGGCCAGCCGCGCCGAGCCCCGGCGCTCGACGTCGCGGCGCCCGCCGCGGCCGAAGAGCAAGTGGCGCCCGCGCGCGAGGGTCCTCGTCACGTCGGCCCGGCCACGAAGGCCGTGCCGCTCAGCGCAGGCGCGCGCGGCGCAGGCTGGATGAAGCTCGCCATCCTCCTCGTCGTGATCGTCGTGGTGCTCGCCGGCGTCTTGCTCTTGCTCCCGATGATCGTGCGCGATCGCATCCTCGCGTCGGCGCGCGAGGCGGGCATCGACCTCACCGTCGAGCGCGTCGGCATCGGGCTCGGCGGCGTCTCGGTGCGCGGCATCACCGCCAAGGCGCAGCGCGTTCCGGGTGCCGAGCTGCGCGCCGACGAGATCTTCGCGACGGGGTTCTCCGCCAAGGAGGTCCGCGTGCGCGGCCTCGACGTGAAGATCGACGGCGACGCGAGCGTCGTCGGCCCCGCCTTGCTCGCGCTCTACGAAGACAACCGCGCGCGCCTCGCGGGCACCGCGAGCGAACCGCGGAAGGTGTCGCTCGTCGCTGCGCACCTGGCGTGGACGGGATTGCTCGGTGAAGGCACGAGCCTCGACATCCGCGAGCTCGGGACCGATTTCGAATCGAAGGGAGTGGGCGCGGAGGACATCCGCTCGAACGTCGGTCAGCTCGACATCAAGACGAAGCGCACGACGTTCGGACCGTGGGCGGGCACCTTCGAGCGCAACCCGACCGCCTCGCGCCTGCGCCTCCTCTTCGATCCTCCGGTTCCCGACGGACCCAGCGCGCTCCTCGTCTGGGGCAAGGGCTCCGCGACGCATCTCACGGTGCATGTCGCTCGGTCGCCGTTCGCTCGCCTCGGCATCCGGCCCGACGACCTCGGGCTCCCCGCCGATCCCGGCACCGAAGTGGAGCTGAAGCTCGAGGGCGGACAGAGCCCGTCGACGCGCATCGAGGGAACGGGTCGTCTCGATCTCTTCGGGGTTCGCTTGAAGGGCCTCAAGGCTCCCGTCGACGTGAAGGTCGAGGGCCAGGCGTCCGGCCTTCCCGGCAAGCCCCTCGACCTCATCCAGACGACCGCGACCATCGGGCCGTTCCTCGCGAACGTCACCGGCAGCATCACGCCGACCGACCTCGGCTTCCGGGTCGACGCCGCCTGGCGCACGCTCCCCATCTCCTGCGAGAAGCTCGCGAAGGCCGAGGCCAAGGCGCTCGGGCCGGTCGCGGCCGCCATTCAAGAGCTCGCGCGGTCGACCGGAGCAGCCCGGGTGACGGGCAAGGCAGAGGCCTCCGGCCTCGTGAAATACGACACGAAGACGCCCGACGTGGCCACGACGACGCTCGTGACCCGCGAGGCCTGCGGGCTCTCGATCTTCGGTTTGTGAGGGCCCTGCGAGGGGTCCGCGGAAAAGACCCTGCTCGACAATGGCGCGGTTACCCGCTAGAAACCGCCCGCCATGCGCGGATTCCTCCAGCCCTCACTCCGTAACAACCCCACCGACCAGCAGCAGCAGTTCTCGAAGCTGTCGCGTCACCGCCGCGCGCACCTCGCCGAAGCGGCGTCGACCACGCTCGTGAAGGCCTCGCAGTGGGCGAACGGCAAGCCCGTCGCCCCGCAGATCGCCGACGCGCTCGAGCAGCAGCTCAAGGCGTACCAGGCGAAGGCCGCGAAGAAGTCCGGCGGCTGATCAGCCGTCTGCGCGGCTGATCGTCAGCCGTTTCGTTTCGCGAAGTCCTTCATGAAGGACGTGAGCGTCTCGACCCATGCGGGCTCGACGGCGTTGTAGAGCGATGCGCGGATGCCGCCGACGGAACGGTGGCCCTTCAGGCCGATCATGTTCTGCGCCTGCGCCTCCTTCACGAACGTCTCCTCGAGCTCCGGGGTCGGCAGTCGCCAGACCACGTTCATGATCGAGCGACAGGCCTTGTCGACCGGGCAGCGGTAGAAGCCGCCGGAGCCGTCGATGGTCGCGTAGAGGAGCCCCGCCTTCTTGGTGTTGCGCTCCTCCATCGCGGGGACGCCGCCGCTCGACTCGAGCATCGAGAGCACGTTGCGAATCAGGTAGATGCCGAACGTCGGCGGCGTGTTGTAGAGCGACTGGTTCTCGGCCGCGGTGCGGTACTGGAAGATCGCGGGGAGGTCCTTCCTGCCGCGCGCGATCAGGTCCTTCTTCATCGCCACGATGGTGACGCCGCTGGGGCCGATGTTCTTCTGCGCGCCCGCGTAGATGAGGTCGAACTGCGACGCGTCGACGCGACGACCGAGGATGTCGCTCGACATGTCCACGACCACGGGCACGCCGGCGGGCGCCTTCGGGAACGGCGTCGACGGGTCGACCGCGTACTCGACGCCGTGGATGGTCTCGTTGCTTGTACAATGCAGGTAAGCGGCGTTGGGCGTGAGCTTCAGCTCGCTCTGCTGCGGCACGCGGACGTACGCCTTGTCCTTCTCGGTGGTGGCCGCGACGTGGACCTC
>JAXDMI010000293.1:0-4491 GCA_034666145.1 Myxococcales bacterium
CATCAAGATCTCGCCCGCATGTCGAGCGCCCCCGAGCGCCTCGCCGCGCGCGGGAACGCCAGCGTTGCGCTGCGGGTCGAGTCGCCCGACCTCACGACGTTTCGTACCGTCGCGGACGTTCGCGTCGAAGGCGCAGACCTTCGCTTGCCAGGCTACGGCGTCATCGTCGAAGGCGCGGACGGCGAAGTGCCGATCACGGTCTCGCTGCGCGCAGGGCCGCATGGAATACGGATGATCCGCGAGGATCAGGACAACCCGTATTCATCCCTTCGCTTTGCCGACCAGCATCCGCTCCTCAGTCGGAGCAGCTTCATCTCGATTCGTCGCCTGACCTTGCCGCAGGTCACGATCTCGCCGCTCGCCGGGAACCTCCAGATCGAGCAGAACATCCTCTCGCTCCGCCAGTTCGAGATCGGAATACGCGGTGGGCGCGTGACCGGGCAGTGCGCGCTCGACTGGAACGGCCAGAAGTCGACCCTCGACATGCACGTACGCGCCGACGGCGTCCAATCGTCGCATGGCGAGCCGTTCACCGGCAGCGCAGCCCTGGTGGTCTCGGCGGCCGAGCACAGCATCGAGGGCCGCGCCGACATCCTCCAGATCGGGAAGCGTCACCTGCTCGATCTGCTGGACCTCGAAGATCCGTTCCACGCCGACGCCGCCATCAACAAGATCCGGAGCAGCATGTCCTACGGCTATCCGGACAAGCTCCGCGTCACGTTCAACCACGGGTTCGCGAGCGTCCACGTGGCGTTTGGCGGTCTCGCCGGGCTCATCAGCGTCGGCGACCTCCGCGGACTTCCGATCGGGCCGCTCATCGATCGGCTCATCCCTCTCTATCTCCCTTCGAAAGACGAGCCATGATTCGCATGCTCATTCTCTCCGCGGCGCTGGCCGCGTCGCTCGGATGCCTCCGTGCTCCCGAGATCGTGATGGTCGACCGCGGGACCGCGCTCGAACAGCAAGCCGGCGGCTCGTTCGAGGACCTCGAGCGCAAATTGAGCCGTACGAGCATCGAGGCGCGGCCGGTGCCGCTCACTCCGAAGCAGTTCGAGGCGCTCGGCATCAAGCCCCTGCCGCTCGCCGACACCGCGGAGCTCACCGACGCGGATCTCGTCGACGGGCTCCTCATCCAGCACTGCATCGGCGAAGGGCACGACGGTCTCCTCGTCGAGACCCACGGCGCATGCACAGGAGCGGCGGATAGGGCCGAGTCGCTCGAGCTCATCGAGCGGGTGAATCAAGCGCGCCTCCAGCTGTGGCGATGGCTGCACGAACGACGCGCCGACGCTTCGCTCGACGACGTGCGACGGACGTGGCGCGCGGTGCACGTGCGCGGCGTCGTCTGCGGCGGATGGATCGAAGGAGAGCCGGGCAAATGGGACGGCAAGCGGTGCTGACGTCGCGCCGTGCAGCGCCGGCGAGCGCGCTGCTCCTCTTCGCGATCGGCATCGCCTGCGTCGTGTGCGCCGTGTGCGCCGCTCCGACGAGCGCGTGGGGCCAAGACGACGAGAAGGACGGCCTGCGTCGCCCGGAGCGGCTCACCGTCGGCGTCGCCGATCAGTTCCTCGGCCAGCTCTCGCCGGATCGAAAGAGCCTCTATTTCTCCTCGAACCGGAACACGACCAACGAGATCTATGCCCAGAACGTCGAGGACGGACGTTCCCACATCCTCTTCGACGAAGGAGCCGAGGTCACGTGGCCGCGGGTGAGCCCCGACGGAAGATCGCTCCTCTACGTCTCGTACAGCGAGCGCGCGACCGGGCAGCTGTGCATCCGCGATCTGCCGTCCGGCGAAGGGCGGCGCTGCCTCGAAGAGCCGTCGGCTGCGCTGCTGGCGGAGTGGGTCGACGCGAAGCGGATCGTGCTCGTCGCGCGCGCATCGATCGACGGCAACCTCCGCGTCCTCGACGTGACGGTCGGCTCGCATCTCTCGTCGCGAACGCTCCTCGAACGCAACGTCACGAGCCCTGCGGTGTCACCCGACGGACGGTGGCTCGTCTACGTGCCGCTCGAACGCTCGAGCGAGCGCGTCGGTCCGGCGTTCGCGGCCCACGCGTCTCCGCATCTCGAAGCGGTGCGGCTCGACAGTCCAGGGACGCCGGTCCAGATCGCGCTCGACGCCCCAGGCCTCACGGGCCAACCGGTGTTCGCGAAGGACGGGAGCTCTCTTTATTTCGTCCAGTTCTTCAGCGACTCGAACCACGACGGCGTCGTCGACGCGAGCGACCACGGCGTTCTCTTCCGGGCCCCGCTCACGTTCGGACAGGACGGTCGCGGCGCGCCCGTCGCCGGGCCGGCGAGGCAGCTCACCGACGAGTCCTGGAATTGCCAGTATCCCGCGCCGGCGGTCGATCGTCTGCTCACCACGTGCTCGCACGGCCGGAACCTGGACCTCTATGCGTTGCCGCTCGACGGCGAAGTGCCGAGCGACTGGAGCGCGGAGCGCCTCTCGTCCGAGATCGAGCTCGCGAGCTCGCGCGCGAAGCTCCAGCTCCTCTACTCCGAGCGGCTCAGGCGAGGCACGACGATCGCGTCGCGACGTTACGGGCTGGTGCGCCTCGTGCGGGTCCATCTCGCGCTCGAGGAGTTCGGCGCCGCCGAGCTCTATGCGAAGCGCATCGCCGCCCTCGATGACCCCGAGAGTGCCGGCCTTTCGCGGCCGCTTCTCGTCCTCATCGACCATCGAAAGGCGCTGCGCGAGCGGGAGCGCGGACGCATCGTCGAGAGCTTCGACGAGCGGGCGCGCGCGAGCCTGGCGAGCCTCGTCGTCACGCCGAACGACGCGTCGGGCGCGGCGGCGCTGACGCGAGTCATCCGAAGCGAGATCGCCGACACGATCGGAGACAAGACGCTCGCCCGAACGGAGCTCGAGGCCGCGCCCGTCGCCGCGAAGACGCCTCGCTCGGTGCTCGAAGCGTATTACGAGCGAGCCGACGCGCTCTATCGCGAGCTCGACGATCGCGAGGCGCTCGTCGCGACATGCCGTCGGCTCGCGACGCATCCCGATCTCGCCGTCGACGATCGTCTTCGCTACGCGCGCGCCGCCGTCCGCGCGATGGTGCGAGGTCTCCCCCTCGCCGAAGCCGACGCGCGCCTGGTCCGCGAACGCGAGTCCGTTCCCGCCGATTCGGAGCTGAGCTTCGCGATCGATCTCGGGCGCGTTCTTCTCGGCATTCGCGACGCGCATGCCGCGCCGGCGGTACGGACCGCGCTGATCGACATGTACGAGAAGCAGACGCGTGTCGATCGCCGCCGCGCGATCATGCTCGACGGCGTCGAGCGCGCGACCCAGCTCGGTGCCGATCCGGTCATCGAGCATCTCGCAGAGCATTACATCGACACCGCGGGCATCGGCGGCCAGGAGCGCCGGCGCGCAGAGCGCCT
The DNA here is from genome assembly GCA_034666145.1 of Myxococcales bacterium. Lineage (GTDB taxonomy): Bacteria > Myxococcota_A > Polyangia > Polyangiales > Polyangiaceae > Labilithrix. Next base: position 3,388 of record JAXDMI010000293.1, read on the forward strand.
CTATACCCAGGTGATCGTCGGGCGCGCGTTTCGCCGCCGCGCCGCGGAGAAATTCACCGAGGCACGCGAGGACTTCGAGGCGGTCGCGAAGCGCACCGGATCGCTGGAGGCGGTCGTCGGCGCGATCGATCTGCGGCTGCGCGCGGGAGAGAAGCCGGCCGCGATTCGCGCCGAATACGACGCGCGCCGAGGCGAGGGCTCCGCGATGCTCGCCCACTTCGTGACGGCGTACTCGCTCTCGCGCGAGCTCCCGAAGCTCGAAGGCGAGGCCCATGCGAGCGCCGCCGCGCAGGCGATCGCGGCGCTGAAGGCGTCATGGTTGCAGCTCAAGGACCAGTGCATGGGCCAGGCGTTGTACGGCGCGATCCTGCACGAGGAGTATTTGCGGACCGGCGAGCTCGGCTCGGCCGAACGCGCGAGCACCCGTTACCTGGTCGCGCTCGAGCTGGTCGGGAACAACCTGCGCTACCGCGCGATGGTCCTCGGCGAGCTCGGTCTCCTGCACACCCAGGTCGGCAACTATCGAATCGCGCTCGGCTACCTCGAGGCGCGCGACAAGCTCCCGTACGCCGAAAATTCGGAGGGCTTCGCGGTTCGGCTCGCCACCGCTCGCGCGCTGCTCCACATCGGGAAGGAGAAGGAGGCCGCGACGGCGGCCGACGAAGCGCTCGCCATGCTCGACGCGGCGCCGAAGCTCGCCGCGTATCGGGTCCTCGCCCTCGATCGCGCCGCGCTCTACAACATGGCCGCCGGGCGCTTCGCGCGCGCGCTCGCGCTCTATGACGCGGAGCTGCCGATCATCGAGGCGGATCAGCGGCCGGTGGCGCGACGCAATCGCTTCGTCGTCCACGTCGCTCGCGCCGCCGCCGCGCTCGGAGCCGACCAGCCTGCACGCGCGATCGCGGATCTCGACGAGGTGGATCGCGGGATCGCGGATCCGGGACTGTCGGCGAGCCTGGGATGGCCGCATGCGACGAACGACCAGGTCGTCCGCTCGTATCGGCTCATCGCCGCCGGTCTTCGCGCGCACGCGTCGCAGCGGCTTGGGCGGCTCGACGTCGCCGCGCGCGCGCTCGAGACGCGCCGGGCGCTCCTCGAAGCGGG
>JAXDMI010000294.1:0-9950 GCA_034666145.1 Myxococcales bacterium
ACGGGCACGTAGCCCTTCGGATTGATGCCGTAGAAGTCGTGGCCCGATTTCGTCTTGTGCGTGTTGAGGCTCACGAGCTCGAGCTCGACGGGGATGCCTGCCTCGCGCATCACGATGTGCGGCGAGAGCGAACAGGCACCGGGAGAGAAGTAGAGCCGCATGACGCCTCCGAAAGGGACGAGTGAAGCCTATCCGATGCTTGGGCTTCCGCGTGGGTTGCGAGCGGTACCGTCGTTGCAACGAGCTCTCGCGATCGATCCCACCTGGAGGTTTTGGACATGGCGACTCTCTCGACGACGGCATGGGTGCTCCACGAGCTCGGTCTCGCAGCGGGCTTCGGCGGCAATCTGTTCGGACAGCTCGCGCTGAATCCGGCGGTCGCCGAGATCCAGTCCAAGCGCGAGCGCGGCAAAGTCACTCACGTGGCGTGGGATCGCTACAAGACGGTCAACGCGACCTCGCTCGCGCTGATGGCGAGCACGTGGATCGCCGGTCGGACGATGCTGAGCGGACGCGAGGTGGGCAAGACCTCGCGCGTGCTCACCATCACGAAGGACGTCCTCGTCGGAGGCGCGCTCGTCGGAGGCATCGGCGCGCTCGTCTTCGGGCGGATGCTCGATCGCGAGATGAAGATCAGCAACGAGCCGCTCCAGACCGGCAGCAAACCCGCGTCCGAGACGAAGAAGCGCGTCGCCGATCTCCAGCGCCTGACCAACGGCTTCGGTCGTCTCAACGTGGTGATGAACGCGGCGGTGCTCGCCGTCACCACCGTCCTCGCGATGAAGGCGGGCAAATCGTCGAAGTGGACGCTCCTCTCGAAGAAGCTCCTTCCCTGAGGCAGCGAGCACGACGCTCCGCCGTTCAGCGGAGCCACTCTCCGAAGCGCTCGCCGATCATCAGGCTCGCCAGGTTCGTGTTCGAGCTCGGGATGGTCGGCATGAGGCTCGCGTCGGCGACGATGAGGCCATGGATTCCCCGCACGCGACCACGTCCGTCGGTCGCGGCGCGGGGATCGCCGTCGGGGCCCATCGGAACCGTGCCGCACGGGTGATAGCCCGAGCCGGTGATCTGCTGGAGCGGTCCCGTGAAGTCGCCCTTCTCGTCGAACGGCTTGCGCCGCGGATAGATGGGACGCGCGAGCTCGCGGATCGGCTTCGTGCTCGCGAGTCGACCGATCAAGCGCAGCGCCTCACGCACCGCACGCACGTCGTTGTCGTCGCCGAGGAGGTTCGTCTTGATCACGGGTCGATCGCCGGGACGCGCGGAGTCGAAGCGAAGCACGCCCTCGGAACGCGACTTCCCCACCACGGCGGCGAGCGTGACGCCGGCGACCGGCATCTTCGGGATCGGGATGAACGATCCGGGTTGGACCTGCATGTCGTTCGGTCCCATGCCCCCGGTCGACGGCCAGCGGCACACGGTCTGGATCAGCGGATGGTCGATGCGCGCGAGCGATCTGTCGATCGGCAAGAAGAAGATCGCGACGCCGGGATGATCGAGGAGCCGCGCGCCGACGCCGGGCACGTCGCGCACGAGGTCGATGCCGAGACGCGCCACCTCGGAGGCGGGGCCGATGCCGGAGCGGAGCAGGACACCGGGCGTTGCGATGGCGCCCGCGGAGAGCACCACGCGATCGCCGAGGATCTCGCTCACGCGTCCGTGTCGCTCCACCTCGATGCCGAGCACGCGCCGGTCACGCACCTTGAGCCTGCGCACCACGGTGTCGGCCTTGATGACGAGGTTGGGACGCGCACGCACCGAGCCGCGCAGGTACGCGCGCGCGGCGCTGATGCGCTGGCCGTCGATCTTGTTCATCGCATGCGGACCGACGCCGGTGGTGGTGGGGTCATTGGTGTCTGCGCAGCGTGGAAACCCGAGCTCGAGACAGGCCTCGACGAACGCCGCCTGCCACGGAACGAGCTCCGAAGGCGGATGCCTTCGAATGGGGATCGGCCCGGTTTTTCCGTGCCATTCGTTGTCGAAGTCGAGATCGGTCTCGAGCCGCTTGAACGCCGGCAGGCAGTGCTCCCAGGACCACTCGGGGAGCCCGAGCGAGGCCCACTCGTCGTAGTCGTAGGGCATGCCGCGAAGCGCGATGCACGTGTTCACCGCCGACGAGCCGCCCACCACGCGCCCGCGCGGGAAGCCCATGGATAGCGCGCTCCAGAAGCGATGCTCCGTCGCGCGGTAGGAATAGCCCCAATCATGTCCGTGGAGCGCGTTCTGGCGCCCGTCGCGGAGCTCGCTCGGCAGCACCTCGGGACGCTCCGCCGCCTCCACGTAGTCGGGGCCGGCCTCGACGAGCACCACCTCGTGTCGCTCGTCCTCGGTGAGGCGCGATGCGATCACCGACCCGGCGGAGCCCGCCCCGACGACGATCGTTCGCATGACCCCGCGGACTCTAGAGCAGTCAGCGCGCGCGGAACAGGGGTCCGAGGCGTTCGATGCGTCGCTCGGCAAGGTCGTGCTCGTCGAGCGCGGCTTCGATGCGCAGGCGGACCTCGGGCTCGGCCACGACGACACGCACCAGCGCCCCCTCATCTTCCCCGTAGCGACGCCGGAGCACGCGCGCGGCGGCCATGCGCGTGTCCACCGCAGCGGCGGCGTCGCCGAGCGCCTCCCAGAGCACGTCCCTCTCCAGCGCGTCGCCGCGATACGCGTGCTGCTCGGTCGGCAGAGCATCGATGCGCGCGAGCCAGGCGCCGACCTCCTCGTTGCCGCGTGCGAGGCTCCCGACGCGGACGTGCTCGACGGGCGCGGCCGGCGCTTCTGTTGCGCTATCGCCCTCTGCCTCTTCTTCTGCCCTTGCCTTTACGGCGCGATCACGGTGGAGCGCTGCATGGACCTCCCATGTGCTCCGTGCACCGAGCGCCACGGCTTGATTGGGCCATAGCTGGCGCATGACCAGGAACACGAACGACAGCGCCGCGGCGACGACGCCGCTGATGCCGAAGAGGGCCTTCGGCTCGGGAATGATCGACATCGCGACGGCCTCGTGCGTCGCGGCGAGATAATAGAGCGGCGCCGCGAGCAACGCCGCGCACGACACCACCATCTGGACGAACGCAACCGCCCGCGAGCGCGGGAGCACCACGACGCGGGCCCGGTCCTCGCTGCCGCCCAGCGTCTCGGCGATGCGCGCGGCGTCCTCGGCACGCTCGACCTCGAGGAAGGCCACGCGCACGCCGTGCTTGATGGCGACGCTGGAGCCGCGTACGCCGTGCGCGACCGAGATGGCGCGAACGTCGCGCTCCGCGATGCGGAGGCGCCCGGCCACGAGCACCCCCTTCGCGCTGCGCACCTGTACCGCGCGACCGCCACGACGTGACCACGCGAGCCACGGGCCGACACCGGCCACGGCAATCGCGACGGCGATGATCGAGAACATCGCGCTCGACGGAGGCCGGAACATCGCGAGATGGAGCGCGTCGTCGGCGAGCGCAAGGAGGAGGAAGAGCGACGCGGACGCCGTGACGAACGTCGCGAGGCGCGCGTCGTCTCTCTTCGTCACGACGCGCGCTATCACGGTGAAAGCGTAACGCACGACCGCGCCAGCGGCTTCCCGCCGGCCGCGGCATGTGCCCGAGGTGCCTTGAAATAGGCTATTTCGTGACGATCCGCAGGCCCTTGCCGATGAGGGGCTGGATGGTGTCGAGGTTCGAGATGGCGCAGCCCTCGACGTTGAGGGTCTTCAGATCGGTGAGGCCCTTGAGCGGGCTCACGTCGGTCACGGTGGTGTTCTTGATGCTGAGGATCTTGAGCTTCTTCAGCTTCTCGAGCGGCTTGAGGTCGGAGACCTGGGTGTTGTCGAGCTGCAGCTCGGTGAGGTTGGTGAGCGCGGCGAGCGAGCTGATGTCGCGCACGTGCGTTCGTCCGAGATCGAGGACGTCGAGGACCGCCATCTTCTCGAGCGGCTTCAGGTCCTCGACCTCGTTGATCGAAGCGCGCAGCGACTCGAGCCGGATCAAGTTGGAGATCGGCTTGAGGTCGCTCAGCTTCCCGGGTCCGAGGTAGAGGTGCTTGAGCCCGGTCATCTTCGGGAAGATGCAGGGGTCGAGGTCGTCGAGATCCTTCTTCTTCGTGAGGTCGAGCGACTTCACGTTCGCGAGGTCGCTCATCTTGAGCGGGTCCTTCGGCTTCGCGAGCTTGAGGCGGACCTGCGCCTCGATGTCCGCATCGGTGAGCGTGAGATCGGGGCCGGTCTGGCAGACGACGTCCTTCTTCGGCGCGGGCGTCGCAGCCGTTGCCGACGCTGTGGGCGTCGCCTCCTTCAGCGCAGCATCGGGTACGGCAGCAGCGGCGGCCGAGGCGGAGGCAGAGGCCTTCGCGAGCAGCTCTTCCTTCTTCTTGTCCTCGTCACAGCCGCTCATGATGGTGGCGGCGAGGGTGACCGACGTGATCGCGACGAGCCCGGCCAGATCGATGCGCTTCATGCCGCGCAGGGTAACGCGATTCAGGGGGCGCCGGTCGGGAAGACTCCGCCCGAGACCGGCTTGCCATCGCTCCTGCCGAAGACGCAGAAGAAGAACGTGTCCGAGCTCCATGCCGACAACGGACCAGAGCCGCAGTCCATCCGACCCTTCGTCATTCCGATGAGCTGGACTTGCGAGGTGCCCTCCTCGAGGGTGACGCGCGGTCCGCTCTCCGTCATCGCGCTGCCGACGGCGCGCAGCCACTGGAGCCGACCTTGCGGATCGGTCTTGAGCAGGAAGACGTCCTTGTCGCCGCGGCTCTGGATGGCGGTGTGTCCGATCACGATGCGACCTTCGAAGGTGCCGGTCACATAGGAGGCGCCCGTTGGGTCCGTGACCGTCGACGTCACGTGGGTGGTGGCGCTGTCGGGGACGAGCGGCGAGAAGGCCGGCGCGTCGGGTCCGCCAGCGACCTTCGCGGCGGTCGGATCGTCCTTGCTCGGTCCCGGAGGCTGCGGCGCGTCGGTCTGCGCCGGCCCAGGAGAGGCGACGAGCTCCGGCGCGGACGACGCCTCCGAAGACTCGATAGGAGCGCTGCAGTGGATCCCGACCGCGGCTGCGAGAAGGATACCGACTACGTTTCGCATGACCCGCTCATCTCCTTGATGGCCGACGCGAAGCGCTTGCTTGCTCCTCGTGGCGACCGATAGGGGAGTTGCAACGTCCGCGCCGCTGTGGTCAGCGGCTAGCAGAGCGGGAATTTCGCGTGCAGCGCGTGCACGTCGGACCCGTGTGGCGGAAGGTAGCGCCATCGATTTGGCGGTCGAGCTTCAGCTCCGTCATCAACGCCCATGGCATGACGCTCCGACCGCCTCTATGGTGACGGTCATGCGGGAGAAGAAGTGTGCGTGCGGCCACACCCGAGGACATCCCGAGGTCGCCCAAGATGCGGAATACACGCTCTGGGGTTGGATCCAGCTCAGCATGCTCGGGATCACACCCCTGCCCGAGCGCATCGTGTTCCGCTGCCGGCGCTGCGGAAAGAGCCTCGGCGTCTCGCGGGATCCGGCGCTCCTGCGCAAACGTGGCATGCCCGACGCACCGGCTCCGAGTCCACCGAAGGACGCCGCGGTGACGGAGGCCGCTCCGACCTCGAATGCCAAGGATGGTGCGTCGCCGTTGTGACGCGTCCCGCTGGCATGCGAGCATGACGCGTTCATGACCCAGCGCAGCATCGAAGCAGAGATCGGACTCTGCATTCTCTTCTCGGCGGTCGACGGCGAGATCTCCGAGAAGGAGATCGGGGCCCTCAGCGATCGCGTCGGGCATCTCCTCGGCGACGACTTCGACGTGATGCGACTCCCGGCGCTCCTCGACGCCGAGCTCGGCTCGATCTCGGAGAACGGCGTGGACGAGTACGTGGCAAAGCTCCCCGCTCGCATCCCGAGCGAGCGAAGGTTCGAGGCCGTACGAGCCGCCTGCGCCGTTGCCTGTGCCGACGGCCTCGCGCCCGAGGAGGAGGAGGTCGTGCGGCAAGTATGCGGCGTGCTCGACGTCGATGCCGACGACGTCATGACCGCGGTCGGTGCGCGCAACGATACGATCGCAGCCGCGGGCGACGCGCACGACGACGAGCCGAACGCAGCGACGAAGCTCATTGCCGAGCACTTCGTGGGCCACGGATGGGTCGATCCCATGCAGTCGCTCCGCGATGCCGGCATCGGCGTGAGCGGCTTCGGCGCGCTGGCGCTCCAATACCCGTCGCCGAGCGGACACCTGTTGCGGGTCGAGCATCACACCTGCGACGGGTCGATCCATTTCCACGTCACGGACGACGAGGACTCCGGCAGCGACCTCGTGCTCTTCCCGGACGGACGCGAGCAAGACGTCGTGTCCATGATCTCGTCGATGCAGGACGAAGTGACCCTCGACAACCTCGAGCAGTACATCCCGAAGCTGCAGGACGTGGCGCGCGTCTGTCTCTTCCAGGGCGAGGGCCTCGTCGAGATCGCGAAGCCTTCATGACGACGTTCGCGGAGACGCTCGCGGCCTGCGTCACCGTGGATGACTTCGAGGTGGCGGCGCGGGCGCGGCTCTCGACGATGGCCTACGACTACTATCGTTCGGGGGCCGACGAGGAGCACACGCTGCGGCGCAACCGCGAGGCGTGGACGACCTACGAGCTCTGGTACCGCGCGCTCGTCGACGTCGCTTCGCCGCGGCTCGCCACCTCCGTGCTCGGCACCGCGGTGCCGTCGCCGATCCTGATCGCGCCGACCGCGTACCACGCGCTGGCCGACGCAGGTGGCGAGTGCGCGACGGCGCGCGCCGCGGCAGCCGCGGGCACGCTCTACGTAGCGTCGACGCTCGCGACGACCACGCTCGAAGACGTCGCGGCCGCCGCGCCGAGCGCACCGCGCTGGTTCCAGCTCTACGTGCATCGCGAGCGTGAATTCACCGCCGGTCTCGTCGAGCGCGCGAAGGCCGCGGGCTACGGAGCGATCGTCGTCACGTGCGACACACCCGTGCTCGGACGTCGTTGCGCCGACGTTCGCAACGGCTTCGGGTTGCCGGCGGGCCTCGCGATGGCGAACCTCATCGACATCCTCCCGCCCGATCTGCGTGCCGGCACAGGCAGCGAGCTCGCGCGCTTCGTCGCGTCGCGCCATGATCCGTCGTTCACGTGGAAGGACCTCGCCTGGCTCGCAGAGACCTCCGCGCCGCTACCGCTCGTCGTGAAGGGCCTCGTGCGCGGAGACGACGCACGCGCCGCGCTCGACCATGGTGCGCGCGCGGTGTGGGTCTCGAATCACGGAGGCCGCCAGCTCGATCTCGCCCCCGCGACCGCCGACGCGCTCGTCGAGGTGGTAGCGGCAGTCGGTGATCGCACGGAGGTCTACGTCGACGGCGGCATCCGCTCGGGAACGCACGCGCTCGTGGCGCTCGGGCTCGGTGCACGCGCGGTGTTCGTCGGACGGCCGGTGTTGTGGGGACTTGGTGCCGCAGGAGAGGCCGGCGTGGCGCGTGTGCTGACCCTGCTCGACGAAGAGCTCGCCCGCTCGATGCAGCTGGCGGGGTGCGCCGATGCCGCGAAAATCCCCCGCGATCTGGTGCGCCGCTCGCGACTGTTGCCCCCATAGCAACAATCCGTTCCGCCGACGTCATCTAGTCGACGGCAACCCGCAGGCGCATCGTCGCATCGGTCTGGGTAACCGCAGCAGGCGTCAGCCGGCGCGCCACGACACGAGGAGATGACCATGCAAACGACCAGCACGACCGAAGGCACGACCGCGGCTCGCACGACGACCTGGACGATCGACGCCTCGCACACGAACGCGACGTTCAGCGTGCGTCACCTGATGATCTCGAACGTGCGCGGCGAGTTCCAGAAGGTCAGCGGATCGGTCACCTACGACCCGGCGAAGCCGGAGGCGACCTCGGTGAAGGCGGAGATCGACGTCGCGTCGATCAGCACCCGCGAACCGCAGCGCGACACGCACCTCCGCAGCGCAGACTTCTTCGACGTCGAGAACCACCCGACGATCACGTTCGAGTCGACGACGCTTCGTCGCGGCGACAAGAGCCTCGAGCTCGTCGGCCAGCTCACCATCCGCGGCACGACGCGCGAAGTGGTGCTCGCCATCGACGGACCGACGCCCGAGCAGACCGATCCCTGGGGCAACGTCCGCATCGGCGCATCGGCCACGACGAAGATCAAGCGCTCGGACTTCAACATGACGTGGAACACGGTGCTCGAGGCGGGCGGCGTGGTGGTCGGCGACGAGATCTCGATCGCGCTCGACGTCGAGCTCATCAAGCAGAAGTGAACAGGACGAAAAGGAATCTATCCATGCAGACCTCATCCAATTTGCTCGCGAGCGTCTTCCTCACGCTCGGCATGGCGTCGGTCGCGCTGACCGGCTGCGACGACCCCACGAAGGGCAAGAGCAAGGCGACCACCGGCGAAGCCGTCACGACGACGAGCCAGTCCGCGACGGCGGCGGGCACCGCCTCGCAGGGCACCGCGAAGTACGCCTTCGATCAGAGCACGTCGAAGGTGACGTTCGTCGGCTCCAAGGTGACGGGCAAGCACGACGGCGGCTTCAACACCTTCAAGGGCACGGTCGATCTCGTCGACGGCGCACCGGAGAAGAGCAAGGTCGACGTCCAGATCGAGGCCGACTCGATCACCACCGACACCGAGAAGCTGACCGGCCACCTCAAGTCGCCCGACTTCTTCGACACGAAGGCGAACCCGAAGGCGTCGTTCGTCTCCACCGAGATCAAGAAGGGCGGCGACAAGGGCGCGACGCACACGGTCACGGGCAACCTGACCATCAAGGGGATCACCAAGTCGGTCACGTTCCCGGCGACCATCAACGTCGCGGGCGACAATGCCAGCGTCGATGCAGAGTTCGCGATCAACCGTCGCGACTTCTCGCTCAACTACGCGGGCATGCCGAACGATCTGATCCGCGACGACGTCCTGATCAAGCTCGCGATCAAGGCGAAGAAGGCCTCGTAGTCGTAAAGGCCACGGTCCGTCGTGAGCCGCGAAGGCCTCCCCAGCGAAGCTGAGGGGGGCCTTTTTGCGCGTGTAGCGGGCTAGCATCGGAGGATGACGCGTAGAGAGATCGTCCATGCCGCGGTCGGTACGCTCGCGGGCCTTCTGGTGGCGAGCGCAGCGTGGTCGTTGCAAAAGCCGGCGGCGCCGCGCGCCAAGGCGGATCCGTCGGCGATGGACGGCGGCGACGACGTCGAGTCGTTGCGGTCGGCGAACGCGAACCTGGTCGAGTCGCTGCAGCGCGCAGACCAGACGATCGCGTCGTTGCGTGAGCAGCTCGCCGCGGCGCCGGCGCCTTCGGGCGTGAAACCGGCGACGCCGCCCGATGACCGTGATGGTGGTCGAGGTGGTCGTCGTGCGCGTGGCGAGCCGACGGCGGAGGACTGGGAGCGGATGGCGCAGACGGGAACGGTGCGCGTGCGCGTGCCGTGTCTGCGCGACAAGCCGTGGACGCCGAACCAGCGCGCGATGGATCGACTGGGCCTGGCGCCGGGCGATGCGAATGTGATCCGCGATGCGTACGCGGCGTCGAACAAGCGAATGGCGGATCAGATCAAGCCGTTGTGCGTGAAGGCGCTGGGGAGCGCGGAGGCGGCGGACCGTGTCGGCCCGAAGGCCTGCAGCGATGCGATCCTTGCGGGCGCGAAGCGAACGGACCCCGAGGGCACGCAGAAGTCGCTGGTGCGTGTGGCCCAGATCAACGCGGGGAACACGGAAGCGACTCCGGCGGCGGACGGCGCGGGTGTGCAGCAGCTCCTCCTCGCGATGACGAAGGAGACGAAGACCTTCGAGGCCGACCTTGCGGCGAAGCTGGGGCCGGAGGAGGCGAAGCGCCTCGCGTGGGCCCCGGAGATGTGCACCGACCGGACGACGGTGCGCGCGAAGGAGGACGACCCGACGGCGGAGGATGCGGCGGGCGCGGCGGCGGCGGCCGGGCGAGGGGGCGGGAGGTAGGCGGGCGCGGGGGCGAGAGC
>JAXDMI010000295.1:0-5915 GCA_034666145.1 Myxococcales bacterium
ACCGCACGGTGATCACGGACATCGCCTTTCTCGACTACCACGAGCCCCTTCGCGACGCGGAGATCGGCTGGCCGCGGCGCGTGCACTCCTACGCCCGCTGGGTGACGAGAGACGTCATCGCGCAACCCGACTGGAGTCCCGGCGCGTTCCCGGGCATCGAGGCGGCGCCGTACATCACGTGGTCGAAGTTTCCGACCTTCGACGACTACCTCACGCACATCAAGACGCGGCAGAAAGGCATCCTGAAGGAACACGAGCGGCGCCGGCGACGGCTTGCCGAGGAGCTCGGCGAGCTCACGTTCTGTGTGAACGACGATCGCGACGACGTCTTCGAGCTCGCGCGAACATGGAAGCGCCAGCAGCTTCTCGCGACCGGTGCGAATGACTATCTCGCCGATGCGCAGAACGTCCGGTATCTCGAGCTCGCTCGGAAGCAAGGGATCCTCGTCTCGTCCACGCTGCGGGCCGCGGGCCGCCTGCTCTCGGCCTGGCTGGGCTTCATCCACGACAACGTCTGGTCGGGGTGGGTCTTCACCTACGACCAGGATCCGAAGCTGCGGAAATACTGCCCGGGCCACCAGCTGCTGCGGTCGATGCTCGAAGAGAGCCACCGGCGGAACCATCGCGAGTTCGATTTCTCGATCGGTGGTGAAGACTACAAATGGACGTATTCGACGCACGCCCGTCTTCTGGGGCCCATCGGCCGAGCGCCGCTGAGAGAGCGCGTGGTCAGCATGGCCAAGCAACGAGCAACGAGCGCGCTGGCTGCGAAGCCTGCCTGGCTGGAGCTCGCGAGGAGCATTCGAGAGAGCCTTCGAGACCGACCGTCGTCATTGCCAATCAAGGAATCGACGCTTCCCGTTCAAGGAGAAGAACCATGAGCTCCTCGGAGAATCCCATCGTCGGCTCTCTCTCGCCGGACACCGGCCCGCCGGACACGCCGCCCGCCACCACGCTCGCGCGCCTGAGAGCGAGCGCGTCGGCGACGGTCTCGGCGGCCATCATGCCTCTGATGCAGCGGGCCGGCCGCGCCTACGTCGGCGGTGAAACCGTGGACGACGCGCTCAGCATCGCTCGACGTCTGAACGACGAGGAGAAGCTTCCGACCACCCTCGGGTTCTGGGATACGAAGGACTATTCGGCGCGTCAGGTAGCCGACATATGTGTAGATGCCATTCGCAGATTGGCAGAGAGCGGCCTCGATAGTTATCTATCGATCAAGCCTCCGGCATTGCGATTCGATCCGCAGCTGGCCGCCGCGCTCGCGAAGACCGCGCGTGACTGCAACGTTCGCGTGCACTCCGATTCGCACGGCCCAGAGGTCGCCGCCGCCTCGCATGCGATGGAGGACGCAATGCTGGTTCACCTTCCCGCCGGCAGCCTGAGCACGACCCTTCCCGGTCGGTGGTCGCGCAGCGTGGCGGACGCGGACTGGGCGATCGAGCAGGGACTCCGCGTGCGCGTGGTGAAGGGACAGTGGCCCGACCCGGCCGACCCGAGCCGAGACGTCTCTGCCGGATACCTCGAGGTGATCGACCGACTCGCGGGTCGGGCACGTCAGGTGGGCTTGGCCAGTCACGACGTTCCGCTCGCGGCCGAGGCGGTCGCTCGACTCCGCGCCGCCGGCACTCCGTTCGAGCTCGAGCTGCTCTACGGAATGCCGATGGCGCCGTCGTTGCGCTGGGCGAGAGAGACGGGCATCCCCCTGAGGATCTACGTCCCTTTCGGAAAGGGCTTCATTCCAAGCGCCGTCGGGGTCCTGCGCCGCAATCCGCGACTGGCGTGGTTGGTCCTCAAGGACTTCGTCAGCGCGTCGTCTTGAAAAGGGCGAATGTCGCGCCCTGCGGGTCTTGCACGATCGAGAAGCGACCGACGTTCGGGATGTCCATCGGCGGCGCGATGGTCTGGCCTCCGAGCTCGGTCACCTTCTTCGTGGAGGCATCGCCGTCCGCCACCGCGAAGTACGCGAGCCAGTTCGAAGGCACGCCCTTCATGTTCGGCGGCATCGGCATCATGCCGCCCGCGTTGTTCTTGTCGTCGCCGACGCGGTTGAAGAGCGTGTACGTGCCCATCGGGCCCATGTCGACGGACTTGGTCGTCCAGCCGAACGTGTTCACGTAGAACTTCCCGGCCGCGTCGACGGTCGTGAAGAGCTCGTTCCAGCAGAGTGAGCCCGCGTCCTGCTTCACTCTGCGACGACGGTCAAGGCACGCCGGGCACGGTCGAGCTGCGGCTTTCGCGCCCTTGTCGGGCTTGCGCCGGGCCCCCATGGATGACAGAACGCCCCGCCAGCCTTACGCTTTTGTGGCAGGGTGGATGCGGTCCACGCGTTCGCTGGAAAAACCCGGTCTACCGGGGCGTAAGTTACCGAAACAGCAGGAGATTACTGAGATGCACGTCCCCGTCAGGGTGATCCGGCCTCAAACGCCCAAGACCGAGTCCACGAACGAGCCCGCGCGCAGCACCGAGCCGAGCACCGAATGGCTCGCGTCCGCCGACCTCCCCACCCGCTTCGGCCTCTTCCGAACGCACGTGTTCCGGACCGTCGAACGTCCTTCGAGTGCGCATGGCGCGTGCTCCGTGGAGCATGTCGCGCTGGTCTTCGGCGACATCGAAGGCGCCTCCGACCTGCCGATCCGCATCCACTCCGAGTGCATCACCAGCGAGGTCTTCGGCTCGCTCAAGTGTGATTGCAAGGAGCAGCTCGACGCGGCGCTGGCCGAGGTCGCACGTCGTGGCGCCGGCGCAGTGCTCTACCTTCGTCAGGAAGGCCGCGGCATCGGCCTCGCCAACAAGATCCGGGCGTACGAGCTGCAGTCGCAGGGCGCGGACACCGTCGATGCGAATCGCCTCCTCGGCCTCCCCGACGACGCACGCGAGTACCACGCGGCCGCGCACATGCTCGCGCACTTCGACGTGCAGAGCGTGCAGGTCATGACGAACAATCCCGCCAAGGTCGACGCGCTGCGTGTCCTCGGCATCGAGGTGACGGGCCGCCTTCCGGTCGTGATCACGCCCAACGCGTTCTCCGCGGGCTATCTCGAGACGAAGCGCGCGCGCATGGCGCACGAGCTTCCGAGCCGTTTTTCGGGGCCGATCGCCGCCGCGAACGGCGCGCCCGCGGGCGAGGCCGAGTAGCGGCTTTTCGCCCTGTTTCGCCGTTTCGCGGACGCTCATCGGGATACCCGACGGGGTGCTTCCCATCGCACGGCGCGGTCGCGTAATGTTCGGCGCACGCATGCCCATCGTGCCCCCTCGGTCTGCTCGAGTCGTTTCATGGGCTCTGGTCGCTGTCGCGGCCGTTGCCTCGACGCTCGTGCCGGCAGCCGCCTCGGCGCAGTCGTTGCCGTCGATCGACGCGCGCACGTGGCGCGCACCGACGGATCCCAACGCCTCGATGATCATCGAGCCGGCGGCGACGCCCGGGCCCGGCGTCCTCAGCTTCGGCGGCTACGGTAGCTACGCATTCCGCCCGGTGACGTTGCGGCGCGCCGGCAGCGACGACGTCGCGCTCCGGCCCGTCGAGCACGTGGTCGGGCTCGATGCCGTCGCGAACCTCGGCATCGGGCAGCGCTTCGCCATCGGCGCCAACGTGCCGCTCGTCCTCTACCAGGACGGCTCGCGTCCCCTACCGCCCACCGTCTCGCAAGTCGATGCCACGCCCAGCTCCGGCATCGGCGACGTCGGCATCACGATGAAGGGCGCGCTCGTCCGCAACGAGGGCGGCGGTCTCGGCCTCGCCGCGCTCGGCAACTTCACGCTGCCCACCGGCGACCGAAACAACTTCGCGAGCGAGGGCTCGCTCACCGCCAGCGGACGATTACTTGTAGAATACACGCTTCTCGTCGCTGCCGCGCAAGCGAGCGTCGGTTACAAGCTGCGCACGGAGCACCGCACGTGGCCCTCGGCGGATGCCGGCGGCTTTCGTTTCGGCGACGAGATCCCGTGGACCATCGGCCTGACGATGCGTCCTGGCGTGCTCGGCGTCGACTCCGGAAATCGCCAGCGCTGGGAGCTCGCCGCGCACGGCTGGTTCCCCGCTGGACCGGTCGGTCCGTTCGGCAGCGGCGATCCCGGCAGCGCCGCGCTCACGCCCGTCCTCCTCACGGCGAGCAACCGCATCGACCTCGGTCACTACCGCGACACGTTCGTGATGCTCGGCGCAGACATCGGCCTCAATGAAGCGGTCGGCGTGCCGGTCTTCCGCGGCGTCATCGGCTTCGGCTGGGCACCGCGCGAGCACGACCTCGATCACGACGGCGTGCGCGACGACGTCGACGGTTGCCCCGAGATCCCCGAGGATCGGGACGGCTTCGAGGACGCCGACGGCTGCCCGGAGATCGACAACGACGACGACGGCATCATCGACAAGGAAGACGCCTGTCCCAACGTGAAGGGCGTCGAGTCGACGGATCCCAAGCGCAACGGCTGCCCGATGGCCGACGCCGACGGCGACGGCGTCGAGGACAAGCTCGACGCGTGTCCGAAGGACAAGGGCGTCGCGACGAAGGACCCGCGCACCAACGGCTGTCCCGCGAAGGACGCCGACGGCGACGGCATCCCGGACATGATCGACAAGTGTCCGACGCAGGCCGAGGACAAGGACGGCTTCCAGGACGACGACGGCTGCCCCGATCCCGACAACGACAACGACGGCATCGCCGATCACGACGACGCTTGCCCGAACGTGGCCGGCGAGCCTTCGACGGATCCGGCGCGCAACGGCTGCCCCAACACCGATCGCGACGGCGACACGTTCGAGAACGACGTCGACAAGTGTCCCGACATCGCCGAGACCTGGAACGGCGTCGCCGATGACGACGGCTGTCCCGACGAGGGGGGTAAGGCGCTCGTCGTCGTCGACGACAAGCGCGTGGTGCGTCTCGGCGCGCCGCTGAAGATCACCGGCCCCGCCGACGCGCCCGACGTCGACGCGGCCAGCGTGCCCACCATTCGCGCGCTCGCCAGCGAGCTCAATCGCCATCGCGACTGGACGCTCGCTGTCGGCGCCCGTCCCGCCGGCGACTCGAGCGCGGCACAGATGGATGCGCTCGCGCGGTCGTTCGCGGTCGTTCGCGTGCTCGCGTCGTACTCGCATCGTGACGGCGTCGCGGAGTCCGTGTCGTGGGACGCCGTGAGGCGCCAGCCCCAAGCGGAGAACGGAATCGCGTTCCTCGTGCTCACGTCGGCAGGGGCAGCACCTGCGACCGCGCCCGCCGCGAAGACGACCACCAACCCGCCGCCTCCGCCGGCGCCGACGCGGCCATGAGAGCCGGCACGCGCGCGGCGCTCGTCTTCGTGGCGGCGACCACGTGTGCCCTCGGAGCATCGGCGCAATCGACGCGTCGTCCGTCGACTCCTCCGCCCGTCACGCCGCCGGCCCCCACCGCGACGGTGCCCACGAACATCCGCGCGCACGTCGGCACCGACTACGTGTCGCGGCTGCTTCGCTCGACGGATCCCGACGAACGCATCCGGGGGATCCAGCGCGCCGCCGCCATCGGCAGCGCCGAGACCGTCGCGCTGCTCGTGCAGGCCACCGAGTCGAGCCCCGCGGTTCGCTCCGACTCCCGTGCGCTCATCGAGCTCGCTCGCGCGCTCGCGCACTTCGCCGATCAGGATCGCGCGCGTGCCGCGCTGATGCTCATCGTGAACGCGGGGAACCCGGGGCTCGCGGGTCGACTGCCTCAACCGGGGCGCACGACCGCCGACTCTCTCGCGCTCGAGGAAGGCGACCCCGTGGCGCGCGCTGAGCTCGCGCGACAGACCGCGGCCATCGCGCTCGCCCGATCGGGCGTCGATCGCGCGCTCGAGCAGCTGTACGGAACGGCGCGCGGCGGCGGCAGCGGACAGGCCGCGGCGATGCAGGCGCTCTTGCTGCAACCACCACGCGACCCCGGTTTTTACGGCACCGC
>JAXDMI010000296.1:0-3156 GCA_034666145.1 Myxococcales bacterium
GAAGGCGCGACCGAGGGCGAGGGCGACACGGAGCTCAACGCCGTCGTCGGAGAGAACCTTCGTGAGCTTCGTACGCAGCGCGGCTTCTCGCTGGACGAGCTCGCCGGGCTGAGCGGCGTCGGTCTCCAGACGCTTGGTCAGATCGAGCTCGGGAGGGCTCAACCGAGCGTCGCCACGTTGTGGAAGATCGCGCGCGCCTTCGATGTGCCGTTCTCGGCGCTGCTCGCTCGACCGGCGAAGCGGGGAACCACGGTCCTTCGGCGGAGCACGGCGAAGCGGCTCGTGAGCGCGGACGGGCGCTTCTCGTCACGCGCGCTCTTCTCGCTCGGAGACAGCGGCAAGATCGAGTTCTACGAGCTCTGGCTCGCGGGCCACGGTCGCGAGGACGCCGAGGCGCACGCGCCGGGAACACGCGAGAACCTCGTGGTCACGTCCGGACGGCTGATGCTCACCATCGGCGCCGAGACCCTCGAGCTCACGAAGGGCGACGCGATCGTCTTCACCGCCGACGTTGCCCACTCCTACGTGAATCCCGACAGCGAAGAGTGTTGGATGAACCTCGTCATGACGTACCACGCCGAGTCGTGAGGCCGGTGCTTACGCGCCCGACGGCAGATAGCGCCGTCGCAAGTGCGCGAGCAGCGCCTCGACGTCGAGCGGTCTTCCGGTCGCGCGCGTGAGGATCGCATTCGTGTCGAAGCGCGACCCGTGCTGATGGACGTGCTCGCGCGCGAACGCGCGTAGGGTGCCGAGCTCGCCGCGCGCGAGCTCGGACGGAATGCCGGGGTGCTCCGAGAGCGCCTTCGCGAAGAGCTGCGCGGCGGCGATCGCGCCGATGGTGTAGCTCGGGAAGTAGCCGAACGAGCCCGACGGCCAGTGGACGTCCTGCAGGCAACCGTCGCGATCGGTCGCGGGACGGATGCCGACGACGCGCTCCATCGCGTCGCGGAAAGCGCCGGGGAGGTCCTTCACCGCGAGATCTCCGGAGAGCAGCGCCCGCTCCAGTGTGAAGCGCACGATGACGTGGAGCGGGTACGTGGCCTCGTCGGCGTCGACGCGGATCAACGTCCGCTCGACCCGCAGCGCCTGCGCGACGAGCGCCTCCTTGGAGAGCACCGCCGGATCGACGCCGAGCTCACGCGCCGCGACGCCCGCGAGGTAGCCGAGGAACTCCGGAGAGCGTCCCGCCTGCATCTCCATCAGCAGCGACTGGCTCTCGTGGAGACCCATGCCCACCGCGCGTCCCACCGGCTGGCGCACCCACGCCCTCGGCAAGCCCATCTCGTAGAGCGCGTGACCCGTCTCGTGGATCACGCCGAGGATGCTCGGTAGAAAGCTCTGTTCGTCGTAGCGCGTGGTCATGCGCACGTCCTCGGCGGCGCCGCCGCAGAACGGATGCGCGCTGACGTCGAGGCGACCACGCGTGAAGTCGAAGCCCATGCGCTCGGCGAGATGGCGACCGAGCGCCGCCTGACGTGCGACCGGAAAGGGCCCGCGCGGATCGGGCGGTCGCGGCGCGCGCGCTTGCTCTTCGATGATGGCATCCACCAGCGGAGGGAGCTCGCGCGCGAGGCGCGAGAAGAGCGGATCGAGCAGCGCCTCGCGCGCGCCCGGCTCGTGCTCGTCGGCCAGCGCATCGTAGACGGAGAGCTTCATGACGGCGGCCTTCGCCTCGCCGACCTGACGCGTGAGCTGCACCACCTGCGCGAGCTGCGGGAGGAGGCTCGCGAAGTCGTCGTCGCGGCGCGCCGCGCGCCATGCGAGCTCGCAGGCAGAGGCCGCGCGTGCGTGCGCGTCCACGAGATCGGCCGGCACTGCTGCGGCGTGCACCCATGCGCGGCGCATCGACGCGACGTTCGCGCGCTCCCACTCGTCCTCGGGAGGCGCGGCCTCGGCGGCCGTGAGCCGCTCTTCCATGTCGGGCAACGCGATGGCCTCGTGGGCGAGCACACGGAGCGTACCCAGCTGCGCTGCGCGAAGGTCCCCTCCCCCGTCCGGCATCATCGCCTGCGCATCCCACTCGAGGAGGTCAGCGGAGCTCCGCAGCACGTAGTGACGATCGAAGCGCTCGGCGAGCAGTCGGTACGGCGTCATCGTTACCGACGGCAATAGCATGCGCTCACATCGGCGCTCGCGGTTCGCGGATCCTACCTCTTCGGCGGCGGGTGGCCCGGGTCGACCCAGTAGACGGCTTCGGGCCGTTCGATGGGCTCGATCGCCAAGTTCACCACGATCGGCTCCTGATCGCTCCGTACGACCACGCACTCGAGGTCGGCGCCGGGGTTGGCGTTGATCTCCTGGTGCGGCACGAAGGGCGGGACGAAGATGAAGTCGCCCGGGCCGGCCTCGGCCATGAACTCGAGGCGCTCGCCCCATCGCATGCGCGCGCGACCGCGCAGCACGTAGAGCACGGTCTCGAGATGGCCGTGGTGGTGCGGGCCCGTCTTCGCGTCGGGGTCGACGACCATCGTGCCGGCCCACAGCCGTTGCGAGCCAGCACGTGCGTGGTTGATCGCCGCAGCGCGGCTCATGCCGGACGTCTGCGGCGTATTGGCGTCGAGCTGGTCCGCGTGGATGATCCGCACCCCGTCGTTGCGCCAGTCGTGCGGCTTCGCTGTCTGGCTCATCGTATTTTCTTAAGACGCGTGGGAGCCGTCGCAAGACGTCGCCGGGATCGCGTATTCGTGAGCCCATGGATGGAGCCATGCCCAAGGTCATCATCGACATGACGATGTCGCTCGACGGGTACGTCGCAGGCCCCGAGACGGTGCCCAAGGGGCCGTCGAACCTCACCTTCGTCACCGACGGGATCGAGAGCGCGATACGTCAGGCGAAGGCCGCGGCGGGCGACAAGCACGTGAAGCTCGGCGGCGCATCGCCGGGGAAGCAAGCGCTGCGAGCCGGACTCGTCGACGAGATCCTCGTGCATCTCGCGCCTTACCTCTTGGGCGGCGGAGTGAGGCTCTTCGATGTGCTCGCCGACGGTGTGCGGCTCGAGAAGCTCAGCGTGAGCGACGGGCCGCTGGTGACGCATCTCCGCTACCGCGTCACACGGTAAAGAAGGGCCGCGGCGGCCTGTCGACTTGTCCGCGGGTGAGTGAGAGTATCGCGCGCGGTGACCAGGCCCGCTGAACAAGAGCGCCGACGCGAGCGACT
>JAXDMI010000297.1:0-14015 GCA_034666145.1 Myxococcales bacterium
GTCGTCGTGGCCTTCGTGCCAGCAGTCGTAGTCGGTGGCGAGCGCCTTCGCCAGGAGCGCGCACACGGGATCGGCAAACGGGACATGGCCGGCGACGCCGTCCTCGAAGAACGTGGTGATGCGCTTCTTCGTGAGGTCGATGAACTGGTCGGGCACGACGAGCTGGCCGGGCGCGATCTCCTCTTTCATCGAGCCGACGGCGCTGACGCTCACGAGGTGCGTGGCGCCGCTCTTCTTCAACGCGCAGACGTTCGCGCGATAGTTGATCTGGTGCGGCGGCACCTTGTGGCCGCGACCGTGGCGCGGCAGGAAGAGGAGCGTCGTGCCGTTGTCGAGCGTGCCCTTGACGAGAACGTCACTGGGTTTGCCGAACGGAGTGTCGACCTCGATCTCGGTGACGTCGCGAAGGCCGTCCATCTCGTAGAGGCCGCTGCCACCGAGAACGCCAAGCGTGTAGCTCATGGTCGACGGCTTAGCGGCCTTCGCGTCCCGCGCCAAGAGTGCGCAGCCAAGAGCGCGCGGCCAAGAGTGCGGGGAGGGAAATCGCGGAGGTCAGGGCTTCGCGACTTTTCGGACGCGGCCGTTCGAGCCCATGAACGCGCCGTACTCGACCCAGTACACGCCGCTGTCGTCGACCGTCAGCGGTCCGGACGAAAGGTTTCCCGTGGCGAGGACGATCGGTCCGCTCGCCGGGCATCCTGCCTTGGGGCATGCGAAGACCTTGCCGTCGCCCGCGGGCACGTCGACCGAGAGCGCGGTGCCGGCGGTCGCCCAGTAGACGTTGTCGGCGTCGACGGCGATGCCCACGGGGAACACGTTGTCGGCGGCGCCGCCGTACGCGATCGACCCCGCGGTCGGCGCGGACTTCGCGGCGCTGAAGGCGTGACCGACGCCGTTGTCGTCGGTGAACGTCCAGTACATCCGATCGGCATCGAGCGCGACGAGACCGGTGAGGCTCTTCGTGCCGGTACCGTTCGCGACGGCCAATGCTTCTTCGCTGCCGACGCTGCTTCCGTCGATGTGCGCGCGATAGAGCGTCGGTTGCGCGCTCGTGTAGTAAGCGAACACGTCGTCGACCGCGAGGCCGAAGGCGTGGTTGGTGCCGGCGATCACCGTCGGCGTGCCGCCGGTGATGGCGACGCGCTTGACCGTGTCCTCCTGGCCCGTGCTCCAGTAGACGAACGCGCCGTGCACGACCGGATAGTCCGTGTCGTACCCCGAGGGCGCGAGCAGCTTCTTGTCGGAGCACGCGGGGAGCGTGCACTGCCAGACGCCGCCCTTGGAGCCGGCGTCGTCGAACGCGAAGTCACCGTCCGCCCAGAACAACGTGTTGCCCGACGTGGCGACGCCGCGCGCGCGCGTCTCGTTCGACGCGAGCTGCTTGGCATTCCCGCCGCCCTTCGGGATCGCGACGACGCTCGCGGTCTCGAGCATCGTGACGTAGACGTCGCTCGCACCGAGGGCGATCCCGTCGGGACCACCGAGCCCGGTGGCGAGCGTGACCGCCTCGCACGTGCCGGTGACGCACTTGCCGTCGCCGCATCCGTGGCCGCACCGACCGCAGTGGTTCGGATCGGTCTGCAGCATGGTCGTGTCGCAGGGCCCGGCGTCGCTGCCGCCTTCGCCGCCGCTCGACCCGTCGCCCGTGACGTTGCCGTCGCTCGAGCCGTCGAGGCCGGGCGTGACGCTGCCGGCTGCGTCGGCATCGAGATGGATGTCCTTCACATCGAGCAGCGCATTGCAGCCGAAGAGCGCGCCGCTGACGGCCAACATCGAAGCGAGCGCGAGACGGACCGGACGGCGGACGCGCATCAGAACACCCCCAGGAACGTCATGCCTGCAGAGCGACCGTCGGTGTCGGGGAGGACGCGAACGCCCTTGTTCATGCGCGCGGCGCTCGCGGCGCTGGTGCTCGACGACGACGTCGCCGTGAAGATCAGGAGAGCACCGGCCACGACGCCGACGCCTCCCGCGATGAACCCGATGGTGGAGACGGTGCCGAACGTGCGCGCGCTGGAGTTGGCATCGACGGCGTCGCTGCTCGCGCATGCGCCGTCGTTGGGACATGCCTTCTTCGAGTCGTTGTTCTTGCCCATCGCGACGAGCCCGGTGACCGCGCCGACGGCGATCCCCACGACGCCGATGCCGCCGACGACGAAGCCGATGGTGCGCTGTGAGCTGCCGTGAGGGCCGCTGTCGCTCTCGCCGCCGGCGGTGGGCGTCGTCGTGACACCGCTCGTCGCGCCTGGTTCGAGCTTCGGCACGACGAGCTCGGCGCGATCTCCGTCGGCGCGAACGGCGACGTTCGTCTTGAACGTCTTGCGACCGGGCGCCGACGCGACGACGACGTGGTTACCGACGTCGACGGGGATGGGGACGCTCCAGCTCGCTTGCGACGTCGGCGAGCCGTCGCGCGTGACCGCGATGCCCTCGGCGGGCTCGACGACCTTGATGGTGAGCCGCGCGAGCTTCGGCTCGAGCGCGGCGGCGCGGCTGGTCGCGAGCTTCTCCCAGTCGGCGCGACCGAGGCCTTGCGCGGCCGAGGCTGCGTCCCGGAACGAGGCCCATGCGCTCGCGGTCTGGTGATTCTTCTCGTAGCAATCGGCGAGATGGATGAGCGTGCCGGCGCCGCGATCGAGACGGTTCGACTCCGCGAACTTCGGGCACGCCTCGGCGAGCTTGCCCTCGGCGGCGAGCTTCTTGGCTTCGAGGAAGAGCGCCTCCGCGGCGGCCTCGTCGCCGGCGAGCGCGGGCGCCGCGCGCAGCACGATGGCGGCAAGCGTGAACGCGAACGTGGCGATGCGTGCCCGACGTGCCGGGCGTGTGGTGAGGAAGCGTCGCATGGAGCTCACCGCGCGATGGTACGTCACCGCCGACCGATGTTGCTCAGATCGTCGGCGGGCTTTTGCGTCGTCGGTGGTGCGGGTACCGCTGCCGTCGCGCCGGCGCCCGCTGCAGTCATCGCCGCGTTCGCGCCCGCTCCGCCGGGCGCAGCTGCAGGGACCCTCGGTCGCGCGGCGGCGGCCTTCGGCTCGGGTGCGCGCGTCTTGCCTTCGGTGGTGGGCACACGCGTCGAGGGCAACGCCGTCGGCATCTCGACGGCCGTGGCCACGACGGCGGGCGTGGTGCCGTCGGTGGCCGGCGGCAGGTCCTTGCGTCCGGAGGGAAGCGTCATCGACGCAGGCGGCGGCGGCGCCGTGGCGACGACGGGCTGCGCCGCTGCGGGCGCGCGCTTCGTGTAGAGGAGCGCGCCGGTGCTCGCCGCTGCGAGGACGACGACGAGGCTCGCGCCCGCGGCCACGAGCGGCCATCGCGAACGACGCCGCTCGGGAGGGCTCGTGAGCGGTCGATCGACCTGCGTCTCGCCCCACGCGACCGATGTGCCGCCGTGGATGTTGAGCCGTGCCGATGACGCGGGCGGCGGCGCATCGCCCCCGGCTTCGGGGAGTCCCGACGGTCCGGCCGGCGGCGGCGCACCCGACGCGGCGAACGCGCTCGAGCCGCTCGACCCGCTCGATACGCCCGCTCGAGGATGAAGAGGAGCGGTCGCGTTCCGGCTCGGTACCAGCTTGGGATCGGTCCCCGGCAGCACGTGCGGATGGGATCCCGAACCCGTGATGCCCGACGGCGACAAGGATCGTCCCGAGCCGGCGGCGACGCGCGCCACGCGATCGACGGTCGTGTCGCCGTCGTCCGGGCTACCGAACGGCGCGATGGTCCGCACGAGATCCGCGACGCTCGCGAACCGATCCTCGCGCTTCTTCGCGAGGCAGCGATGGATGGCCTCGGTGAGCGCGTGCGGAACGTCGGGCCGATCGAGCGTGAGATCGGGGACCGGCTCGGTCAGCACCACCGCGACGAGCTCGGTGACGGTCACCGCTTGAAAGGGCACCTTTTTCGTGAGGAGCTCGAACAGGATGACGCCGATGGCCCAGATGTCGGTGCGAACGTCGACGCCCTTCGAGGCGCGGAGTTGCTCCGGGGACATGTAGCTCGGCGAGCCGATGATCTCGGTGGTGCGCGTGAGCGACATGTCTTCGGCGGCGTCGTCCATCTTGGAGATGCCGAAGTCGAGGACCTTCACGAGCGGGCGACCGTCGACGGTGCGCGAAAGGAAGAGGTTCTTTGGCTTGAGGTCGCGATGGATGATCCCGGCGGCGTGCGCCTCGGCGATGGCCTCGCACGCTTGCAGCACGTAGTCGACGGCCTCGCTGACCGGGAGCTCGGCGCTCTGCTCGATGACGTCCCCGAGGTCGCGACCCTCGAGGTACTCCATCACCATGTAAGGGCGACCGTCCTCGAGCTTGCCGACATCGAGGACGCGCGCGACGTGGTTGCTACGGAGGCTCGCGGCGGCGCGCGCCTCGCGCTCGAAGCGACCGAGCGCCTTTGCGTTCGCGAGCGCGCCGCTGCGGAGGAGCTTGATGGCGACCCGCTGGCGCAGCGCCTCGTTCGTGGCCGCGACGACGACGCCCATGCCGCCTTCGCCCAGCACGTGCTCGACGCGGTATTTCCCCGCGAGCAGCGAGCCCGGGATGCCGGCTACTTCCGACGGAGATGTGTCCTTCATCGAGCACCTGTGACGGAGGGCTGGCGACGGCAGGCGCGAAGCTGTCTCCCCCGAGGTTCCCCGGAGCATAACGACCGGATGCTGCGTCGACTACTGTTGTGGGGACGTCACCGAAGGCGGTGATAAGAAGAGGACGCGCATGCGGCCCGAGCTGTTCCGAATGTTCGATGTAGGTTTCCCGTCCTACTTCGTCCTGCTCCTTTCGGGGTTCCTCTTCGCGACGACGCTCGGCGTCCTCTGGGCTCGGCGAATCGGCCTCAATCCCGACGTGATCGTCGACCTCGGTCTCGCGATGCTCCTTGCCGGCGTCGCGGGCTCTCGCATCTTGCATGTCCTCGCGGACGGCTACTTCTGGGACTACGTGCACCTCTGTACGGACCCGTCGAAGGTCGACTGGCCGCTCGATCGCGCGGAGTGCGTGTCGAAGGCTTACGACGGTGTCTGGGATGCCGCGAAGGGCGTGTGCCATCCGCAAGTGACCGACTGCTTCGCATGGGCGAAGTTCTGGGCGGGCGGCCTCACGTATTACGGCGGCTTCTTCGGAGCCACCGCGGCCGCGGTCCTCCTCCTTCGTCGCGATCGCTTCCCGTTCTGGAAGGCCGCCGACATGGCCGGCTTCGCGATCCCGATGGGCCTCGCGTTCGGTCGCATGGGCTGCCTCCTCGCGGGCTGCTGCTTCGGTGCGACCACGACGCTCCCGTGGGGGCTCTCGTTCCCGCCGCGCTCTCCCGCCAGCGAGGAGCAGGCGAAAGAGCACATCATCGAGAGCGTTCGCCTCTGGAGCGAACCCGTGCATCCTACACAGATCTACGAGTCGGCTGCGTCGCTCGCCATCGCCGCGTTCTGCTTGTTCTGGGTGCTCCCACGGAAGCGCTACGACGGTCAGGTGTTCGCCGTCTCCCTCGCGCTCTACGCGGTCGCTCGCTTCCTCGTCGAGATCCTGCGGCGGGATGCGCGTGGCGGAGGCTTCGGGCTGTCGACCTCGCAGCTCATCGGACTCGGGCTGCTCGTGGCGGCCGCGCTCATTCATCGCGCGCGTTCGCGGGCCGTTCGATCCGTTGCCTGAGAGCGTCGCGTCGCGTCAACGAGCGAGCGCGGGCACGATGCATGCTCCTTCTCGCGCGTCCCGATGAGGCTCGTCCCTGCAGCTGCGCTCGTCACGTCCCTCGCGCTCGGCGTGGGTGCGGTCGCGTGCGGCAACGATGCTCCGGCGATGCGCGTTGCGACGAGCCACGTGCGCGCGGGCGAGTCGATCGTGGTGCGGTTCGATGCGCCGCCGGTCGCGCCGCGCGGACGCGGTGACGTGTGGCTCACGCTCGTGCCGGTGTCGGCGAGCGACGAATACAGCGGAGAACGCGTGGTGATCGAGGAGGGCGCCGTCGAGGCGACCATCCCCGCAGGTGACGAAGGGACCTACGAGCTGCGCCTCGTCGACGAGTCCCCGCGTCGTCTCTCGCGCGTCGTCTCACGTGTTCCGGTCGCGGTCGAGCGACCGGCGCTCGCGGGCAACGAAGCGCCTGCTTGGTACTGGTGAGGTCGAGGCGTTCTGCCCGAGTGGGGCGACCTCGTTTTCGGAATGCGAGGTGACCGGTGATGAACCTGACGATGATGCTGTTCCTCCACGACTTCTCTGGGCACGAGCTCGCGGGGCGCGAATTCTCTGGCGGCGATTCGGGTCCGAACACGCCGCGCCCCGCCGACCCGTCGCCGGAAGGCCCCGAAGGCGAGCCGGTCGGCGACGAGGACGACGAAGACGACGACGACTGACGAGCGCGAGCGTGGGATCGGGCGCACGTGCGCGCGTGAGGCGATTTCGCCGCCGCCGAAGCCCGAGCGCACGCGCGTAGACCCCTAGAAAACCGCCAGATTCGAGCGATGTCGGGCTGGTCCGGGGGTTGCTCCAAGATGGGGTGCACCCGGAAGAAGCGCCACGCAGCCAACGCCGCGGCACTTCTTCCGGGTGCTCTATTTCGATGGCCAAGCGTTCGAAGCGGCTCGATGAGCTACCGGCGTGGAAACAGGACGGCGTCCTCCACGTCGTGGTCGAGTGCACGCGCGGCAGCGCGATGAAGCTGAAGTACGAGCCGGAGCTCGACGCGATCACGCTCTCCCGCCCGCTGCCCCTCGGCGTCACGTTCCCGTTCGAGTTCGGCTTCGTGCCGAGCACGCACGCCGAGGACGGTGACCCTCTCGATGCCGCAGTGCTCCTCGACACCGCCACCGCGCCGGGCATCGTCCTTCGCGTGCGTCCCATCGGCGTGGTGCGGGCATCGCAGAAGGGCGACGCCGGTCGCGTCCGCAACGATCGCCTGATCACCGTCGCAGAGGCCGATCGCCGCCGCGCCCACGTGAAGGACGTCGACGATCTTCCCGCGCGTGAGCGGAACGAGATCGAGCGCTTCTTCGTGGCGGCCGTTGCCCTCGAGGGCAAGGAGCTCGAGATCCTCGGATGGGGCGATGCGCGCGCCGCGCGCGACGCCGTCGCGAAGGCGACGAAGCCGGCGAAGAAGAAGCGCGCGTCACGATCGGGTTGATCGCCCCCCAATCTCGCGGGTGCCGGATCGCTCACGATCCGAAAAATTGAATGTACGTGTCATTCGCCGCGACCCGAAACGGGAAACATGAGTGATTTCAACAGCCTCGTCGGCAAGGCTGAGGTGGTCTGATGTGTGCAATCTCCTCGAGCACGCCGCCCTGCCGTGTCTCTCTGGAGGTCCTCCATGTTCGCCCGTCGCCTCGTCGCCATCGCCCTCGCGTCCACGGTTGCTGCCTGCGCCGGTCTCACCGGTTGCGCCGCCGTCAGCTCCGACGAGGGAGATGATCCCGCGATCGAGGGCAACGGTGACGGCACGAGCGAGGACGCGATCATCAGCGAGCACTCGCTCGTCGGCAACGAGCTCCCGGATCACACGCTCGCTCTGACCTTCGACGATGGCCCCGGCCCGCGCACGAAGGAGCTCGCCGACTACCTCGCGAGCGAGGACATCCACGCGACGTTCTTCATCAACGGCAAGAACGTCCCCGGTCGACAGGGCTCGCTCGCCGCGGAGCTCGCCGGCGGTCACATCATCGGCAACCACACGCAGAATCACATCCAGCTGACGAACATCTCGAGCACCAAGCTGATGAGCGAGGTCACGCTGACCGACGCGTTCATCGCCGAGGTCCAGCCCAACGGTCCGTGGCTGCTCCGCCCGCCGTTCGGCGCCTGGAACGGCAACGCTGCGCGCACGCTCAACGCGACGCCCATGAAGAAGTACGTCGGAAGCGTGTTCTGGGACGTCGGCGGCGTGCTCACCGCCACGGCAGCAGCCGACTGGGATTGCTGGGGCAAGCACATCGCGGTCGCCAAGTGCGGCGACCTCTACATGAACGAGATGAACACGCGGAAGAAGGGCATCGTCCTGATGCACGACATCCACTCCAACACCGTCGACATGGTGAAGCTGATCGTCCCCAAGCTGAAGGCGCAGGGCTGGAAGTTCACGACCGTCCCCGAGGTTCCCTCCATCAAGCGCGCGATCGCCAACGTCTCCGTCGTCACGTCCGGCACCGATGCGTGTTCGAGCTCGACGCTCGGTCGTTCCGTTCCCGAGAGCGCGTGCGTGCAGTCGCGCAGCGACCAGAAGTGGCATCGCTGCGAGAACAAGGAGTGGGTCGACTCCAGCGGCGCCGCCGACCCGAAGTGCACGGGCGCGAAGTACCCGCTGCCCTGATCGCGGCGAGTGAGCTTCAGGAACGGCCGAAGCGGAGGATGAGCCCGAGCCAGCCGCGCGCGAGGTAGAGAAGGTTCAGCGCGATGTACATCCAGAAGAAGACGTCGAAGCGACCCGCGAGCGCGAACACCCAGATGTGACTCGGGTAGTGGTTGAGGAACCGCAGGAAGGTCGTCACGAGCTGCGCGACGCGGCCCACCATCGACGTGGACTTCTTCTCGACGTTCGCTTCGTAGTGAGCTTCGACCGTCGTCTCTCGTCCCGAGAGCTCGGGCCGGCGGACGAAGTTGGTGAGCGACACCGCCGAGGCGACGGTGACGGCGGCGACGATGCCGCCGATGAGGAACGCGGGGGAGCCGGGCGACCACGTTTGACCGTCGATGCCGAAGCCGCCGGTGCGCCACAAGCGGATGCCGAGCACCGCCGCGAGGAGCAGCGCCTTCAGCTCGTCGGTGAAGAAGTCGAACAGGTGACCCTCCTTCGACGCGATCTTCTTGTATCGCGCGAGCATGCCGTCGACGCAGTCGAGGCAGTAGCTCGCTTCGAGCACGGCGATGGCGAGGATGCCGCCGTAGAGCGTCGGCATCGCGACGAGCAGCGCGGCGGCGCCGATGAAGACGAAGAGGTTGAGGAGCGTGACCTGGTTCGGGGTCACGCCGGTCGACGCGATGAGAGCAACGACCTGCGCCGCGATCGGACGCATCACGTACAGGTTGAACACGAGGTCGTGTTTCTTCTTCGTATCCCTGTAGATCGTCCAACCTTTTCCCAGCATCGACGGCCGGCACTCTACCAAGAAACGTCGCCGCGAAACCGTCGCTGGGACGCGCGTGTGTTGCAGAACGCATCACCGAATGCCTGAAAAATAAGGGTCTTGCGAGCCGCGCACATGGTGCTACATGCCGCCCCCATGAACCTTCAGCGCGCTTCGCTCTTCTTCTCCTTTGCTCTCCTCACGTCGCTCGCGACGTCGGCCGCGGGCTGCGCCGCCGAGACCTCCACCGATCCGAACGGCACCGCCGACGGGTCCGAGGAGGTCGCCGCGTCCGAGGACGCGATCACCGGAGCCGCGTCGAACTTCGGCTACTACGTCGTCACGCGTCGCGATTTCCGCAAGTGCGTCTCGCCGCTGTGCGGCGGCTTCTTCGTCAAGCGCGTGAACCAGACGACGACGGTCTGCGCGGACGGCGCGTCGCAGGCCGAGTGCTACGTCTCGTCGATCACGTTCAACGGCATCGGCCTGTCGGCGCGCGAGGCCGACGAGTTCCGCGCCAACCTCGAGGCGGGCAAGGCGCTCGTCAAGGCACGCTCGTACAAGACGAAGTTCAACGGAACGACGCTCGGCACGCTCAAGGCGAGCGAGGCCTGGGTGGGTGCGACGGGCTCGGCCCCCGACGGCACGTTCTATCGCACCGCCGACAACGGCATCCGCTGCATCAAGGCGCCGTGCCCGTCGACGACCGCGTATGCGCTCAACGCCGGCGACGACCACAACGTCATCGACGTGCGGCTCGGCAACACGGCGACGCCCGCCGACCAGGCGACGATCGATCTCGCGAAGCAGGCGATCGGAACGAAGGACGGCATCCTCATCGCGGGCGGCATCGCGCTCCCGAAGTGCAAGCCGGGCAGCAACTGTGGCCCGCTCGCCATCGCGAGCGAGTTCTACCTCCGCGTCACGCGCCGGGAGGGGAAGGGCTGCGGCTCGTGGAGCAACCTCGGTTGCAACGCGGGTCAGTACTGCAACTGGAAGCCCGCGGACATCTGCGGCGCCGCCGATGCCGCCGGCACGTGCGCGTACAAGCCGGAATTCTGCCCGGACATCTTCTCGCCGGTCTGCGGCTGCGACGGCAAGACGTACCCGAACGCGTGCAACGCCAACAGCGCAGGCACGTCGGTGTCGAGCGCGAGCGCCTGCCCGACGCCCTGAGCGACGTCACGACTCCGTAGCCCCCGCAGCATCGATGACGTGATGACGGCGATCGTTCTCTGAACGATCGCCGTTGTCGATCGGGGTACCGACAAAAGCAATCAGGCCCGATCCGTTTCCGGATCGAGCCTGAATTCTCACGGTCGCTCGCATTGCTGCGTGGTGACCCCAATGGGAATTGAACCCATGTTCCCGACGTGAGAGGCCGGTGTCCTAACCGCTAGACGATGGGGCCTTAGTCGTAAGTGAAGGTTCCTAGATGAGAAGAGAAGAAGAGTGAAGGTCTGGCTGGGCGACTAGGATTCGAACCTAGATAGACGGAGCCAGAATCCGTCGTCCTGCCGTTAGACGATCGCCCATCAGAGAGAGCTGGCGTGAACTGCCCAGGGGCACTTCGGCCGCGCACCTTAGCGTCGCGGCGTTCATTGTCAAGCATCCGACGATGGGCGCGTGGTCGAGGTACGGCGGGGTCAGCGTTCCGGTGGCTCGTCGTCGAGCACCTTCGCGGCACGGAGCGCCTTCTCGAGGACGGGCTTGTCCTTCACCGCCTCGCGCAACACCTCCGCGCCCAGCTCCTTCGCGAGCGCTGGGTCCTCCTTCACGAAGGCGAGGACGCGCGCCCGATTCTTCCGGACGGCGAGGACCGCGGATCGTCGCGCCTGTGGCTTCGTTTCGAGCGCGACGAGCGCCGCGTCGAGCAGGCGGGACAGGGCGTCGGGGCTGCTCGTGATGATGTCGGTCACCTCCTCGGCGCGGCTGACCATGGCGCGATTCATCGCCGCGCGCGCCTGCGGGACCGGGGCGATGTGGTCCAGCGTCTTCACGAGCGTCTGCTCGACGGACGCCGGACGCTCGACGAGGCGCTTTGCGGTCATGTCTGCGTACTGCGGCTGCTCCAGGTCCTTCACCGCATTCACGAGGAAGCGATCGAAGGTCGTTGGATGACGACGCGCCGCCGCGTAGACCTCGTCGACGAGCTCGGGCTTCTCATCGAAGGCGCGCAGCGTCGCTTCGAACGTGTCGATGCGCTCCTGACGCGGCATCGCGTCGAGCGCCGTCTTCGTCACCTCCTTCTTCGCGTGGGTCGAGCACGCTGCAGAGCCGGCGACCGCGAGACCGACCGCAAAGGCGCCCGCCAGGCCGCCCCACGGCGCCGTCGTCACGGGTGCGCTCCGATGCCGATCGGCGGCGCCGATCGCTGCTCCTCGCGGCGTCGCATCAGCGGCGGGCCGGCCCCCTCGAGCAGCGCGCGCACGGCCGCGCCCAGCAGCACGCGCACGAACGCGGGCGCGATGGGAGTGACGAGCAGAAGTGCGCACGATCCACCGAGGACGAGCTGCGCAGCAGGCGAGAGGCCGAGCAGGCTCACGTCTTCGCTCGCGCTCTCTCGCGAGCCTTCGGGCTCCTGCAGGCCGGGAATACCGTCGGCGTCCTCGTAGACGGCGAGGTCGTCGTCGATTCGATCGACGCCGCGAACCCGGGCCGCCGCACGCACGATGCGGTCGTGCTCGTTGGCGAGCGCGGGGCCCTTCAGCTCGATCTCGTTGCCCTCCTTGAAGCGCACCTCGATCGCGCGGGCGTGCGAGGTGACGCGGCCGAGCCGCGAGCGCACGCGTGCGACGAGCACGTCTTCCGAGAGCGGCTCTTCGGATTTTGCGATGAGGCGACTTGCGCGTGCGCCGACGCCGCGCGTGCGATTCTCGAGATCGCGCGTGCGGATCTGCAGAGCCTTCCTCGCCTGACGGACGATGTGGCGCGACGAATCGCGCAAACGCGCTCTCCGTGCAGCGCCGAGCTGCGGGTCGAACAGGTACATCGAGCCAGCGCCGAGGGCGAGGCCGTACGTGAAACCGCGGACGTCGAGCATGACGACACCTCCGGCGCGCTGGCGAGCAATGCGCGTACCCGCGGGATCGGCGATTGCACCGCACCGGCGCGGACAGCCGAAGGAGCGCTCCCATGATGACTTCGAACGCAGCCGTACCCGCCGGCGAAACGATGAGTGAACCCGTGCACGCCGACGTCTTGACCGACGTGCATGTCCACGTCGACACGGTGAAGATGAGCTGGGGCTCCATCTTCGCCGGTCTGATAGTCGCGCTCGGCGCGTGGATTCTTCTGTCGGTCCTGGGACTGGCGATCGGTCTCTCGTCCATCGATCCCAATCAGCAGGCATCGTTGCGCAGCGCAGGCATGGTGGCCGGCATCTGGTCGCTCGTGGTTCCGTTCGTCGCGCTGCTCGTCGGTGGGCTCGTCGCATCGAGGACGGCGGGCGTCGTGTCACGTCCGACCGGCGCGATTCACGGCGTCGTGCTGTGGGCGCTCGCGACCATCGCGAGCCTCGCGTTGGTCGGCTACGTCGCGCGTGGCGTCATCAGCACGGCCATGGGTGTGAGCTCCGACGACGGGTCCATGGCGAACGGAAGCGACCAACCGCGTCGTGACCTCGATATCGGCTCTGCGAGAACCTCGGACACCACCGCGAAGGCGATGTGGTGGGTCTTCCTGGGAATGATGATCGGCCTCGGCTCGTCCGTCGCCGGCGCGACGCTCGGGGTGAGCCGCCGGCAGCGCAGCGCGGCCGCGCCGGTCTATCTTCCGTCGCACACCGGGACGCCCGCGCACGTTTGACCGCGCGTAGACGCGCTACTTGCGGTCGGAGACGAGCTTGCGGAGGTACGTCTCGTCGCTCCGCGGCGGCGGGGCCGACTGCCCTTCGCGCGAGGTCGGAAGACCGGGCGGCAAGCGCGACGGCGTCGTCGCGCGCAGAGGCTGTGTCGCCCGACGCGGAGCATTCGGCAGCGACGTCGGGGTCACCGTGCGCGGTGCAGGGAGCACGACGGGCGGCGGCGACGGCGGCGCCGCCGGGGCGCGCGGCCGAGCCGGCGCATCGGCCAGCGCGTCCGGAGACGGGAAGGGGAGCGTCGGGCGCGGCGGGAGCGGTTCGCTCGTCGCGAGCGGCGTCGGCGTCACCGCGAGCGGCGTGGCCGTCATTCCGTCGTTCGTTGCGAACGGTACCTCGGAGGGGGGCGTCATGGCCGCGCCGGTATCCATGGGGGGCGGCGCGTCGGGAAGGTCGGACGCCTTGGTGGCCGGAATGGCCGCGCCGATGGGCGCCGACGTGATCGACACCTCTGCCGTCGAGGCCGCCGACGTCGACGGCAGCGCGGTCGACGACGACGAGCGCGTCGACACCCAGCTTGCGAGCACGATGGCCGCGGCGCCGCCGAGAATGGCGAACGCTGCCGTGCGCGTGCGCGCTCGGCGCCGTGCGACGACGCGCGCCGACGGACGCGTCGCTTCGGGACGCAGCGCAGCCGGCTCGGCCGCGCCTCGCTTCGTCACGAGCGGCAGCGGCTCCTCGAGATTGCGCCCGTGGCTGCCGTCGAACGCCGGCTCGTCGATCGCATCCGCATCCGCATCCGCATCGAGCGCCACGGGCGGCGTCGACCCCGCATCGAGCATCGCGCGAACGCGCTCCGAGAGCCGCGCGCCGCTCGATCCCGCGAACGGGGCGAGCGCAGCGGCGAGCTCGCGAACGTCTTGCGGGCGATTCGCGGGGTCCTTGTCGAGGCAACGAGCGACGAGACGCGCGAGCTCGTACGGCGCCTCCGTCAGCAGGCTCGGCGCGTCGTAGACGACCGCGACGATCACGCCGCTGAGCGTGTCGGCCTCGAAGGGCAGCTCGCCCGAGACGAGGTTGTAGAGGAGGACGCCGAGCGCCCATACGTCCGCGCGTGCGTCGACCGCACCTGGCGTTTGGATCTGCTCGGGCGCGACGAAGGCCGGCGAGCCGAAG
>JAXDMI010000298.1:0-6242 GCA_034666145.1 Myxococcales bacterium
TGCGAGTACTACGCGCTCGAAGGGCTCACGCATCTCATGGCCACGATCGATCGCGTGAAGAACGGCATGAACGCCGGTCTCGAGGTCGAGGGCGTCGTGCTCACGATGTTCGACCCGCGCAACAACCTCGCGCACCAGGTCGCGGACGAAGTGAAGCAGCACTTCTTCGTCTTCGAGAGCGTCATCCCGCGCAACGTGCGGCTGTCCGAGGCGCCGTCGCACGGCAAGCCGATCATCCTCTACGACGTGCAGTCGAAGGGCGCGCTGGGCTACCTCGCGCTCGCTCGCGAGCTCCTGATGAAGCACGCCGCCATCGCGAAGAAGACGGGCAGCGGCGGGGCGAACAAGAAGAGCGCGGCCTCCGCGGGGCGTCGATGAGCAGCCCGCTGAACGACTCGAAGCGGCGCGCGCTCGGTCGTGGTCTCGATGCGCTCTTGCCCGCCGCACGCGAGCAGGCGCCGGCGCAGTACGGCGACAAGAGCGTGTTCTCGTGCGCGCTCGAGAAGCTCACGCCGCAGAAGGGCCAGCCGCGGCAGCACTTCGCGAAGGACAAGATCGACGAGCTCGCAGCGTCGATCAAGGAGCACGGCCTGCTGGAGCCGATCGTCGTCCGGCGCGTGCCCGGGCAGGACAAGCTCGAGATCATCGCCGGCGAGCGTCGCTGGCGCGCCTCGCAGAAAGCCGGCCTGCGCGAGGTCCTCGTCGTCGTGACGGACGTGTCGCCGAAGGCGGCATTCGAGCTCGCGCTCATCGAGAACGTGCAGCGCGAGGATCTGAATCCGGTGGAGCTCGCGGAGGCGCTCGATCGCCTCGTGAAGGAGCACCACTACACGCAGGAGACGCTCGCCGAGCGGCTCGGCAAGGACCGCACGACGGTCGCGAACTCGCTCCGCTTGCTCAAGCTCCCGGCGAGCGTGCGTGCCCGCGTGATCACGGGCGAGCTCAGCGAAGGTCATGCGCGCGCGCTGCTCGGTGCGCCCGACGCCGGCAAGATCGAAGAGCTCGCCGAGAAGTGCATCCGCGGACGGCTGAGCGTTCGCGCCGCGGAAGCGCTCGTGCGCGGCGCGAAGGCGAAGACGGCCGGCGGCAAGAACGGCAAAGCTCCGCCGGGAAAGTCCGCGTCACTGCGCGACCTGGAGAACCGGCTGACGCGTGCGGCAGGGACGAAGGTGGTGGTCCGCGATCACGGCAACAAGGGAGAGGTCGTGATCCCGTACGAGGATCTCGATCATCTCGATCGCATCCTGGCGCGTGTCTTCAAGATGGGTTGAGCGGGCCCGTCCGCTATAAGAGGAGGCCATGAGCGCCAAGATCCTCGATGGGAAGAAGCTGGCCGAGTCGCTGCGCGCGGAGGTCCGCGAGGGCGTGACGAAGTTCGGCCTCGAGCACGGCCGTTTCCCCGGGCTGCACGTGATCCTCGTCGGCGAAGATCCGGCGAGCCAGATCTACACGCGCAACAAGGAGAAGGCCGCCGCCGAGGTGGGGATCCGCGGCAAGCTCCACGTGCTTCCGGTCGACACGAGCGAAGCCGAGCTGATGGCGCTGCTCGACCGCCTCAACACGGACGAGGAGGTCGACGGCATCCTCGTGCAGCTCCCGCTGCCGAAGCAGATCCGCGAGCAGCGCGGGCTCGACGCGATCCGTCCCGAGAAGGACGTCGACGGGTTCCATCCGGTGAATGCCGGGCTCCTCGCGTCGGGGCGACCGGCGCTCGTTCCGTGCACGCCGCGCGGGAGCATGAAGCTCATCGCGCTCGCCGATCGGAAGCTCGAAGGCGCGCGCGCGGTGGTGGTGGGCCGCTCCAACATCGTCGGCAAGCCGATGGCTCAGCTGCTCCTCGCCGCGAATGCGACGGTGACGATGGCGCACTCGCGCACCACGGACCTCGCCGCGGTGTGCCGCGAAGCCGACATTCTCGTCGTCGCCGTCGGCAAGGCCGAGCTGGTGCGCGGCGACTGGATAAAGCCGGGTGCGGTGGTGATCGACGTGGGCATGAACCGCATTCAGCTCGCAGCCGCTGCGCACGGCGACACGATGAAGACGAAGCTGGTGGGCGACGTCGCCTTCGACGAAGCGAAAGAAGTCGCGGGCGCGATCACGCCGGTCCCGGGCGGTGTCGGCCCGATGACCATCGCGTGCCTCCTCGAAAACACCCTCAACGCCGCCCAAGCCCGCATGGCCGGCCACAACCCCGCCCCGCCCACCCGCCGGGGCTAGGAGGAGAGCGTCTCGTCTCAGGTTTGTTCGTTCATGGGGCGCATGATGATGTTCACGATGCGCGAGCGTTCGCGGGGGAGGACGGCGAGGACCACCGCTTCGGCGACGTCTTCGGCGGTCGAGAAGCCCTTCATGTTCGCGCCGTCCGGCGTGCGGCCGTCGCCGAGCGCGAAGTGCGTCTCCACTCCGCCCGGGCACACCAGCGAGACCTTGATGTTCTTCTGATAGAACTCGCGGTCGAGCGACTGCGAGAGCGCGACCTGCGCGAACTTCGACATGCAGTAGATGCCCTCGTTGGGGTAGCCGGAGAGGCCCGCGACGCTCGACACGTTCACGATGTTGCCGCCGCCCTGCTTCAAGAGGTGCGGGATGACCTCCTTGCAGAATAGCCACGTCGACTTCGCGTTCGTGTCCATGATCTTGTCGTAGTCGTCCTCGGTCCAGTCGAGGAACGGCCGATAACCGCCGATACCTGCGTTGTTCACGAGGATGTCGATGCGACCGAGGTCGGTGATGGTCTGCTTCACGCACGCCGCCACCTCCGCGGACTTCGTGACGTCGCAGGCGAACGACTTCGCCTTGCCGCCGAGCGCCGCGATCTCCTTCTCGAGCGACTCGAGGTCCTTGTGCGTGCGCGCCGTGCCGACGATGGTCGCGCCCTCCTTCGCGAGCGCCAGGCAGCTCGCACGGCCGATCCCTCGGCTGGCTCCGGTGACGAGGGCAATCTTGTCCTTCAAGCGCATCGGTAGCTCCCTTGTTGAAGGAGCAGCCTAACGCGAAACTCCGCAGCGGAATCTACGAACGCATGCGGCGGCGCCGGACACTGTCCACGGCCACCGCGACGAAGATGATCACGCCGGTCACGATGTACTGGACCCAGCTCGGCATCCCCATGTGGACCGCGCCGGTGCGGATCACCGTCATCAAGAGCGCGCCGAAGACCGAGCCGAGGATGCTCCCCTCCCCGCCGGCCAGCGGCGCGCCGCCGATCACCACAGCGGCAATGACGTCGAGCTCGAGGCCGTTCGAGTCGGTGGGATCGCCGACAGTGAGCGTCGAGAACTCCATCACGCCGGCGATGCCGACCAGCATGCTCGACAGCGCGTAGACCGCTATTTTCACGCGTCCTGCGTCGATGCCGCAAAGCCGCGCCGCGGCCTCGTTGCTGCCCACCGCGAACACGTGGCGGCCGAAGCGCGTGTAGCCGAGCATGCCCGCGACCATCGCTGCGAGGGCCACCGCGATCCAGATCCCGGGCGCCGAGAGCGAGGCCTCGAGCAGGTGATCGAGGCCCTTCGGATCGCAGTCGATCTTCTGCTCCGATGCGAGACCGATGGCGCTCCCTCGCAGCGCAGTCATCGCACCGAGCGTCACCACGAAAGGCATGAGCCGGAAGCGCCCGACGCAGACGCCGATGAGCGCGCCGATCGCCGTCGCCACGGCGACCGCCACCATGACGGCGACGAACGGGCTCGAGCCTCCTTTGAGGAGCCGCGCGACGATGACCGTGGTGAGCGCCACCAGCGAGCCCGTCGAGAGGTCGATGCCACCCGTGATGATGACCAGCGTCATACCGAGCGCGCAGATCGCCACCACCACGCTCTGCCGGCTCATCGTGAGCAGGTTCTGCGTGCGCAGGAACGAGTGCTCGGGCGTGATGGCCGCGAAGAGGAAATACACGACGAGCAGCGCCACGAACGGGCCGAGCCACGCCGGGCGCTTCACGATGCCGCCTCGAGGAGCAGCTTCTGCTCGTCCCATTCCGCGGCCGGGCGCGCGGGGCCGAGCTCACCGTGGCGGAGCACCGCGATGCGGTCGCAGGTCGACACCAGCTCGTCGAGCTGACTCGACACGAGCACGATGCCCTTGCCCTTGCGCGCCAGCTCGCGGAGGAGCTCGAGCACCTGCGCCTTGCTGGCGACGTCGATGCCGCGCGTCGGCTCGTCGACGAGGAGGACGTCGAAGTCCTCGCGAAGCAAGCGTGCAATTTGCACCTTTTGCTGGTTGCCGCCGGAGAGGTTGCCCACGCGCTGGTCGGGGCCGCTCGACTTCACGGCGAGCTCGGTGATCCAGCGCGCCCCCTCGGCCCGCACCGCACGCGGATCGACGAACAGCGGCCCGCGCGGCGACAGCTCGATGTTCTCGGCGATCGATCGGTTCAGCATGAGCCCTTCGCCGCCGCGGTCCTCGCTGAGGAGTCCCACGCCGCGCGGCGCCTGCTTCACGACGACGCCGCTCTTCACGCGGTCGAGCCCGAGGACCGCGCGGAGCAGCTCCGTAC
This sequence comes from Myxococcales bacterium, assembly GCA_034666145.1. Lineage (GTDB taxonomy): Bacteria > Myxococcota_A > Polyangia > Polyangiales > Polyangiaceae > Labilithrix. The sequence continues at coordinate 4,499 of JAXDMI010000298.1, forward strand.
GGCCCGAGCCGACGAGACCGGCGATGCCGAGGATCTCTCCTCGTCTCAGCACGAACGAGGCCTCGCGGGGCTTCTTGACGCCGGCGAGCGCGCGCACGTCGAGGAGCGTCTCGACGGCGCCGGCGCCCGCGGCCTGCTCGCCGGGTTGACCCGCGCCGCCCTTCGCGGCGTCGGCTTCGCCGCGCAGCGACTCGAGCTCGCGACCGAGCATCTCGTGAACGATGGTCGCCGCGGGCACCACCTTGGGGTCGCCCGCGCCCTGCACCTTGCCGTCGCGCAGCACCGTGTAGCGATCGGCGTGCTCGCGCACGTCGCCGAGGAAGTGCGTGACGAGCACGATGGCGAGGCCCGACTCCTTGAGCGCCTTCACGCGCTCGAAGAGGCGATCGGCGTCTTCCTTGCCCAGGCTGGCGGTCGGCTCGTCGAGGATGAGGACGCGTGCGCTCTTCCCGCCCTGCGCGAGCGCGCGCGCGATCTCCACGAGCTGTTGATCGGCGACGCTCATCGTCCCGGCGCGCGCATGCAGCGGGATGCGGCCTTCGCCAGCCACCAGCGCGAGCGAACGCGTCGCGAGCGCCAGCGCCTCGTCACGACGAAGGATGCCGAGCGGTCCCGCCGGCTCGATGCCGAGGACGATGTTCTCGACGACGTCGAGATGCGCGCACAGCGTTCGCTCCTGCGGGACCATCACCACGCCCGAACGTCGCGCATCGCGGGGGCCGCGCGGCGCGTATGCAGTGTCCTCGAGCTTCATCGTGCCGCGATCGGCGTGCTCGATGCCGAGCAGGATGCGCATCAGCGTGCTCTTGCCGGCGCCGTTCTCCCCGAGGACCGCGTGCGCTTCACCGCCGTGGAGCTCGAGATCCACGCCGCGCAGCACCGCCACGGGGCCGAACGCCTTCTCGATGGCGTGCACCGTGAGGAGCGGCGCCTCGCGAGGAGACTTGGTCACTCCCCGAGCCACTTCTTCAGATCGGGCTGGATGACCTCTCGGACCGCGGGGTCCTCGAGGTTGTCCTTCGTGACGAGACGCGCGCCCGTGTCGATGCGCTTGTCGACCTTCTTGCCGCGGAGGTGATCGGCCATCGTCTTCACCGCGAGGTAGCCCATGTTGAACGGGTTTTGCACGACGAGGCCGTCCACGTCGCCGTCCTTGAGCGCGCCGATCAGCTTGTCCGAGGCGTCGAAGCCGACGAACTTCATCTTCTTGTTCATGTTCGACTTCTTCAGCGCGAGGAGCATGCCGAACGTCGTCGACTCGTTGGGCGTGAAGATGCCGTTGACCGTGCCGGTCTCGGCCTTCTGCGCGAGGAGCAGGCTCTCGCCTTTCGAGAACGCGCTCTCGGTGGTGGCGCCCCCGTACTGGTTCTCGCTCACGACCTTCATGGTGGGCTTGGCCTTGATCGCGTCGAGGAAGCCTTTTTCCCGGTTCTGCGTGCTCGCGGAGCCTTCCTGGTAGCGAAGCACCACGACGTTGCCCTTGTCTCCGAGGAGCTTCGCGAGGTGGTCGCCGGCGAGCTTTCCGGCGGCGACGTTGTCGGTGGCGACGAAGCTCACGTGGTCCTCGCCCTGCAGATCGGAGTCGAACACGACGACGGGGATCTTCGCCTGCGTCGCCTGCTTGACGGGAGCGCGGAGCGCGGTGTCGTTGAGCGGCGCGAGCACGATGCCGCTCACGCCTTGCGCGACGAAGGTGCTCACGACGTCGACCTGCGCCTTGAGGTCGTCTTCCTTGAGCGGGCCC
>JAXDMI010000299.1:0-4151 GCA_034666145.1 Myxococcales bacterium
CTCATCTACATGACGGGCTGCGCGTTCGACGCGAAGATGACCGGCATCTTGTGCGGTCGTCCGTACAACTCGGTGCTGTTCATCCAGAACCTGGCGAAGTTCTCGGCGACGCCGCCCGCGCTGCTCGCGCACCTCATGAAGCAGCCGTTCGTGCGCAAGCATGCTCCGCTGAAGAAGATCCTGCTCCAGCACCCGAACATGCCGGGCGACGTGAAGCGGCAGCACTGACTCGATCGCTCTCGAGCGCGCTCAGTGCGGCGTCGGGAACGTGACCGGGATGGTGAGTGACTTGCCCGGGCACTTCGAAGCCTCGGGGAGCGGCGTCGCCTTCACGACCTTGAGCATGCACTGCGCGACCGAGTCGGGCAGCGTCTTCTCGACGATCTTGGTCGTCTTGATCTTGCCGTAGATGTCGATGTCGACGCTGATGCGCACGGTGCCCTGGAGGTTCGGGTCCTTCTTCTTCGCGACCGCGTAGCACTCCTTCAGCTTCGGCCGCGCGCGCTTCTCGAAGTCGACGCCGACGGGCGCGCACTCGTCCTTGGCGTCGGGAGCGCTGGGGGCGCTCGACGCGCTGGGGGCGGCGGCCCCGGCATCGGCAGCGGAGGTCGCCGTCGCGGTGCCACTGCCGGCATCGAGCTCCGCGACGTCGGCGGGGTTCACCTCGCCGAACGACTCGGCGCCGGAGTCCTTCGTGCTGTCGGGCGTCATCGCGGGGGCAGAGCCGCCGCCGCATCCGAGCGCGAGGGAGGCGACCGACCCGAGGACGAGAGCGGCGAGCGGAGCGAGCGTTGCGGGGCGCATGTGCCGATCGTTGTACCGAGCCTGGCGCGAGATGGCGACAAGGACGGAGAGGCGCGGACCAAAAGAACGAGGGAGTGGGCGCCACCGTACGCTGGCCGCATGCCCTTCGCGCTCGATCACGTGTTCGTCTTCGCGAGCGTCGGTGCACCCGAGGCGAGCCGCTTGCTTTCGCTGGGGCTGGTCGAAGGGTCAAGCAACGTCCATCGCGGACAGGGCACCGCCAATCGGCGCTTCTTCTTCCAGAACGCGATGCTCGAGCTGATCTGGGTTCACGACGAACGCGAGGCTCGTAGCGCTGCGATCGCGCCGACCGGTCTCTGGGAACGCTTCCACTTCCGGCAGACGGGAGCTTCACCCTTTGGGATCTGCCTCCGCGCGAGCGACCCGGCGATTGCGCCGCTGCCATTCGAGACCTGGAGTTACCGCCCTCCGTATCTACGTGCTGGGCTAGAAATACCGGTGGCTCGGACTCTCTCTTTCGCCGAGCCGATGCTGTTTTCGTCGCCGTTCGCGATTCGACCGGACGCATCTCCGGATCGCCGCGAGCCGACGGATCATACGAATGGGCTTCGGGAGATCAGCCGAGTGCGAGTCACGCTGGCCGACGGCACGGCGCTCTCGCCATCGCTGCGCGCAATCGAGCAGCTCGGCGTGGCGACCTTCGCTGGTGGCCGCGAGCCTCTGATGGAGCTGTCGTTCGACGGAGCGAAGAAGGGCGAGTCGGCCGACCTACGCCCCGAGTTGCCGCTCTCACTCTGCTGGTGAGAGCGGGCCGGGCCGCGAGAACGAGAGCAGGCGCGGGAGCGGGAGGGGCGCGGCGGCCTCGCCGGTCGCCCCCGTTCGCGGTTACAGCAGCTCTTGCTTCGCGCCTGGTTTGATCTCGCCCTTTTTCGTCGTGACCTTGAAGTCCTTGCCGTTCCACACCAGGGTGACGAGGCGGTACGGGACCTTGCGCTGGAGGATCTCGCTCTTGTAGCGCGCCGCATGCGAGACGCGCTCCCACGAGTCGGGCTGGCTCAGCACCGCGTAGAGGCCGACCGCGCCGGCGTCCGTCGCTTCGCCGATCAGCTGCTCCTTCTTCTCGTCGGCGGTACCGAGCACGATCTGCGCGTCGAGGTCTTCCCACGCGAGGATGGAGAGCGTGCCCGGCCCGCTGAAGAGCGAGAGCTCCTTGATCTTCCGAGAAACAGCCTCGATCGTGACGCCCGCTGCCGGATCCGGCTTGTCGAGCAGCACGCCGAGACGCGCTGCCGAGAGGAGCCGCGCGAACATGCGCGGATCGTTGGGGCCCGGAGTTCCTTCGCCGCCCGCCACTTCGCGATCGATGCGCAGCGCTTCGTCGACGCGGCCCGCGCCCGCCGCTGCATTCGCGAGACGGAGCCACGCGAGCGGGTTCTTGCCGTCGAGGTCGGTGAGCGTCTTGTACTGGCGATACGCCGCCGGGTACCAACCCTGACGCAGGAAGATGTCGCCGAGCACTCGACGTGACACCGCGCTCTGCCCGTCGAACTCGACGATCTCGGAGTACGTGCGGAGCGCCTCCTCCTGATCGCCGGAGTCGGCGAGGACGTCACCGAGCTGCTGCGCGAGCGTAGGCGTGAGGAAGCCGCGATCGCGGAGGCGACGACCGTGCGCGACCGCTTCGGTCCTCTGACCGTTGCGCGCGAGCAGCTTCACGAGGCGAACGTCGCCCTGCGGATCGCCGGGCGCCACCAGCATCGCTTGCTTGAGGCGCGCGAGCTGCTTGTCGGTCTTGTCCATGTCCCCGATCTCGCGATCGAGGCGCGGCCAGTCCACGCCACCGTAGATGGCGCGCGAGACGGCAGCAGCGATGCGCACGTCGACGGTGCGCCGGAGGAGGTTCCGCGCCACGAAGCGCTGGCCTTCGGGGAACGACGCGAAGTGACCGAGGATCACCTCCGCCGATTGCTCGGTGTCGATGCGCTGCTGCACGATGTCGAGCAGCGCCGCCTCGTCACGCCAATCGGGGAGCTCGCATGCGCCATAGGCGCCGTCGTAGAGCGTCGCGAGCTCCTGTGCGCTCATCGATTTCTTCGCGCGCTTCTGCCAGATGACGAGGCGCTCCGAGAGCGGCCGCGCAGCGACGTCGCTGCAGCGAGCGAGCGCGCGGACGAGCGCGACGCGATAGGCAGTGGCGAACGCGCCGGTCGCCGCGACCTTCGGGATCGCGCCGCGGCCTTCTTTTTCGGCCTTTCGCTCCTCGGCGGTCTGCTTCTTGTCGGCGATCACGTCGTCGGCGTCGAGACGACCACGCGGAAGACCGCTGCGGTCCTTGGGCTCTGCGCTGGGCGGCTCGGGAGCCATCGCGCGCGGCTGCATGACGGGCGCTGCCATGCTCGGCTTGCGCGCCGCTGGTGCCGACTTCGCGGCTGCACCGCCGCCGCCGCCGCCCGCCGCGCCGGTGCCGAGACCGCCCTTGTTGCGCATCGGGGAGTCGTCGCCGAACCCGTTGGCGGTGCTCGAGCTGTCGTCGAATGCCTTGCCGCCCGCCGCCATCGCGCCGGGAGGCGACGCCGTCGCCGCCGCTTGCGGTGCCATCACGACAGGCGGAGGTGCTGCCGGTGCGTTGCCAGCCATCGGCGACGACTCGGTCACTTGATCCGAGCCGCCCGTTGCGCTGGCCACCTTCTCGGAGCGCTCGTCGGACGACGCCGACATGCTCCTGCTGCAGCCCATCATCGTCGGGGGCGCTGCGGGGATGAGCCCGCGGAGGAGATGCTCCTCGTCGGACGGGGACTCGATGGCTGTGAGGCGCACGCCGCGAACGCGCGAGTGCCTCCGCTGGATCCCCTGGCGCGCGTACGACGCCTCGCTGTCGAGCGCGAGCGAGCTCGTGAACGGCGTGATGAGGCCGTACTCGACGCCGAGCGAGAGGATCTGACCGCGGTTGTCTTCCTGCGCGGTGCCCGAGCCCATCAGACGACGCGCATACTCCGCGGCCCAGAGACGCGGGACGAGGGAGGCCGTGACCGACGTCGTGTCGACGCGCACGTCGTACTTGTCGTCGAAGTCCTTGCCGGAGATGCGGCCGTGCACGGACACCTTGTCGGGAAGCGGATGGTGCGTGCGCGCGAGGAGCACGAGCTCTTCGCCGCGCGAGAGCTTGCCGGTGGCGGAGTAGAGCGGCTGGTCGAGGCCGGCTCCGAGATCGACCGCGATGTCGGTGATGGCCGCGGTCTTGATGGCGCTCGTGAGGCGGAGCGCCTGGCCCGTCGTCTGGCTCGACTCGTCGATGCGGACGTACTGACCGCCGCCGGCGCGCGTGAGCTGCGTGAGCAGATCGTGATGCGCATCGGCGCCGGTGCCGATGGCGAAGAAGCGCGCGC
>JAXDMI010000300.1:0-9288 GCA_034666145.1 Myxococcales bacterium
GTCCCCTTGAACGTCTGACCGGGGAACGCATCGACGGTGAACGTCGCGTCCATTCCCGCTTGGAGCTGACCGACGTCGCCCTCGGCGACGCTCGTGTGGACCTGCATCTTGTGGAGGTCCTCGGCGATCGTGAAGATGACCGGCGCCGAGAGCGACGCCGCGACGGTCTGTCCGACGTCGACCGCGCGCGAGATGACCGTGCCGTCGATGGGCGAGAAGATCTCCGTGTACGAGAGGTTGACCTGCGCCTGGTGCAGCGATGCATTCGACTGCGCGAGCGAGGCCTTCGCGACCTCGGTCGCGGCCTTCGCAACGACGAAGTTGGTCTCCGCGGTCTGGAGGTCGGCGGAGGACAAGAGCGACTGATCGAAGAGCGCCTTGGAGCGCGCCGCCGACAGCTCGGCGTCCTTCTCCTGCGCTTCGGCGCGCGTCACGCCCGCCTTCGAGGAGAGGAAGTTCGCGTTGGCCTGCTCCACGGCTGCCTTGAAGAGCTCGGGATCGAGCTTCGCGAGGAGCTGCCCCTTCTTCACCGTGCTGTTGAAGTCGGCGTTGAGCTTCTGGATGCGCCCGCTCACCTGGGCGCCGACCTGCACCGTGACGGTGGCCTGGAGCGTGCCGCTCGCGGTGACCTTCGCAGCGATCTTCTTCTTCTCGACGGGCGCGGTCTTCCAGCTCAGCTCCGGGGCTGCATGCGCCTTCTGATAGCGCCAGATCCCATAGCCGCCGCCGGCGAGGACGACGAGGACGACGAGCCAGGGAATCAGTTTCTTCATGAAAATCCGGTGGGTCACCTCTGTGCCCCAAGAGGGGCACAGCGCGCTAGAGAGAAGAGCGCGTCGAGGCGTGCGCTGACGACGTCGAACTCACGCAGAGCGAGCGAGATCTCGGCTTGCCGCAGCGCGGCGGCCGCGATGACGAGCTCGAGGCTGGTGATCCCTCCTTGGCCAGCACGGTACCCAATCTGCGTCAGCTGGTCGACCTCGGCCGCGAGGTCACGCGTTTGTTGGGCGACGTCACGCGAGGCTTCGGCGACGGAGATGCTGCGCCGCGCCTGCTCGATCTGGACGGTGGCGTTGCGTGTGGCGGCCTCGAGCGCATAGCCCGCCTCGTCGCGGAGCGCGCGGTTGCTGCGCAGGATGCCGTAGCGCGCGCCGCCGTCCCAGATCGGGACGCTGAGGACCGCGCTGATGCTCCACGTCGCGGGCAGGTTGGCTCCACGGCTGTCCTGCGTCGACGTCGCGTAGTTGCTGGTCGCGGAGAGCGTCGGCAGGAAACCGAGCTCGACGTTGTGGACGTTGCGGTCGGCGATCTCGATCCGCTTCTGCTGGGCGGCGATGTCCGCGCGCTCGGCGAGCGTGCCGATGCGCGGACACGTGCGCTCCGCGCTCGCCACGACCTCGTCGATCTTCACGCCGGCCGGCACGCCGACCTGATCGGGGATCCCCAGCGCGAGGCCGAGCGCCTCGCGCGATCGTCGTAGCGACTCGTCGCCGGTGACCAGCGTGGCCCGCGCGAACGAGACGTCCTGATCGGCGCGCACGACGTCGAGCCCCGTCGCGACGCCGAGGTTCCTCTTTCGCGACGTGAGATTGCGTCGCTCGAGCGCCGACCGCAGACCGACCCGATTGAGCTCGGCGATGCGCTCCGACGCCACCACGCCGACGATCGAGGTCGCGACCTGCAGCGTGATGACGCGCGTCGTGTCCTCGGCGGAGAGCGTGTTCACCGTGACCTGCTCCTTCGTGGTCTTGATCGTGTGCCACGCCTGCAGGTTCACGATCGACTGCGACGCAGAAATACCCAGGTTCACGTAGTCGCCCGTCGGCGTATCGACTGTGCGTCCGTCGGCGGTCTGCGTCTGTCGCGTGAGGAGCTGGTGCGGGAGGCTTGCCGTCGCGTTGGCGGTCGGCAGCACCGCTGCGAGAGCGACCCGTGTCTGCGCCTCGGCGCGGCGGATCTCGGCGTAGGCGGTCGCGAGATCGGTCGAGCGCGCGCGCACCAGCTGCGTCGCTTCCTGCCACGAGACGATCATGCGCTTCGCGGGATCGGCGGGCGCCAGCATGGGATCGTCCACGGGAGGCGTCGGCGGCATCGTCAACGGCGATGGGGCTGCGCCGGGCGCGCCGGGTGCGCCGGGTGCAGTAGCCGCTCCTGCCGACGGCGGCGTCGTCGGCTGCCTGGTCGTCGGTGGCACAGCGACGGGCTGCACCGGGGCGGGCTGTCCCGGCACCGGCTGCAGGACCGTCTGCGCGTTCGCACGAGACGAGATCGACGAAACGGCCGTGAGCGACGATGCGATCGCGATCAGCGCGAGCGCGGGGAAGCCCTTCCCTCCCCGCGACGAACGATGGTGCACCGGGTGATTCGACTCGTCGCGAATGGGATGCTCAAGCACAATCCGACGGAATACCACGCCGCACCGACGAACCCGCCGATTCCACGGACCAGCGCGGCACGGATGCCGCGACGCTCAACCGCGTCGCAGCCCGGTGGCGTTGGCGAGTAACAAGTCTTTCAGCTCCTGCGCGCGCTCGCGAGCGACGGGAACGTGCACGCCGGGCTGACCGACGGCGGCGCCGACGAGGAGCCGCGTGTCGCTGCCGTCGCGCTCGAGCTCCTTCACGAACATCGGATTGACGAGCCAGCTGCGGTGCACGCGGGTGAGCTTTCGGCCGAACGACGCTTCGATGGCGGAGAGCGAGAGATCGAGATCGAACGTGCCGTGCGGGGTGTGCACGAACGTCAGGCGATGCGAGGCCTCGAAGGCCCACACCTCGTCGGCGTCGAGGAACACGAGGCTCTTCTTGCGGCGCGCGACGATGCGTTGCGGCGGCGCGGTCGTGGCGACGCGGGTTGGCTTGCGCTCGGCGATGCGCCGGAGGCACTGCTCGACGCGCTCCTCGGTGAACGGCTTCAGCAGGTAGTCGAGCACGCCGAGCTCGAAGGCTTCGAGGGCGTGCTCCTTCGACGCGGTGGCTAGAACGACGTGCGGAGCATCCGTGTCCTTCGGGATGACACGCACGATGTCGAGCCCTTCGCGATCGCCGGCTGCGAGCTGCACGTCGACGAACACCACGTCGAGCTGCACGCGATCGGGCGACGTCAGCGCTTGGCGTGCGTCGTCGGCGGTGCCCACGGCGCCGACCACCTCGGCGAGGCCCGAGCCCTCGAGGAGCTCGACGAGGTAGTTGCGTGCCGGCCATTCGTCCTCGACGACCAGCGCGCGGAGTCGCGGCGTGGCGATCACGAGGGCCTCACGTCGATCGGCCACGCGACGACGGCGTTGGTGCCCTCCGGCGAGGAGTCGATGGCGAGGCTGGCGCGCGGGTCCTTCAGCGAGAGACGTCGTCGCACGGCATCGAGCCCGAACGCGCCGGAGCGCGCCGGGCGATCGCCGATGCCCGGTCCGTTGTCGGAGATCGTGCAACGGAGCATGTGGTCGGCGCCCTCGACGCGGACCTTCACGATCACCTCTCCGCCTTCGCCGCGCGCGAGAGCGCCATGTTTTACGGCATTTTCGACGAGGGGCTGGAGCAGGAGCCGCGGCACTTCGAGCTTCGACGCGAGCGGATCGACGTCCCACTTGAAGACGATCGCGCCGTCGTAACGAGCCTCGAGGATGGCGGCGTAGCGCTGCAGCCACTCGACCTCGGCGCCGACCGCTTGCATCTCGTCATCGCGCGTCGCGTCGCGGAGGAGGTCGCCGAGCGCGGCGAGGAGACGACGCGCGGCGCGCGGATCCTCGGTGACAAGGCCTGCGATGGCGTTCAACGTATTGAGGAGGAAGTGCGGTTCGAGGTGCGCGCGTAGTCGCGCGAGGTCGGCCTCGCTCTTGAGACGCTCCGCCTCGAGCGCGTGGTTGCGCGCGTCTTCGACCGCGAAGGGATAGACGAACGCGAGCGCCCAGATGCCGAAGTTGAACTGTCCGAAGAGGAAACCCCACGCCGCGGAGCGCCACGGCGCGACGGCGGGCCCGGGTCGGAGTCGCATCTCCGGGTAGACGGTGCCGAACTTCCAGAAGATGAGCCCGAAGAGGATGCCCAGCACGCCGGCGATGGCCGCGCCCATGACGAGCGTGGCAATCGATCCGAGTCGCTGCCGCTTGGCCCGCTCGAAGGACCACGAGAGCGTGAGCATGAGGAGCGGCATCTGCAGCGCGGCGAGGCCGAGCCGCACGAGGACGCGCGGGCGCTCGTGACCGGCGAGCAGCTCGGTCGCGGCCTGGAGCAACACGACGAGGAGGACGACGGCGACACCGAGCCAACGCCGTGCGGCACGGCTGGTCGAGCGCACGGGGAGGGAAACCACGTGTGAACCGTTAGCAGAGAACTTTCCAGGCGCTGGTGCGTTTCAAGCGGAATGCGAAAGCTCGGCATTCTCTTCGTGGGCGCTTTTTCGATGAGTCTCGGCGTCTTTGGATGTGCGAAGGCGGGTCCGCTGCCCCAGGCGCCCATCGCCGGCGGCCAAGCCGGTTCCGGCGTCATGACCGACGAGCAGCTCGCTGCGACCGACGGGGCGACCGCCGGCGCGGGTGGTGGGTATGGCGGCGGCAAAGAGCCGGCCGACCGAAACGCGAAGCGCAACGGAACGTGGATCGGCGCGGCCGCCGAGGGCGAGATGCTCTCGAGCTCGACGCGCGAGACGTTCCTCGGCGTGTGGGTGGACGTGCCCGAGGTCCGGGCCGAGGTCCGCCCGCCGATGGAGGTCGTCCTCGTCGTCGACACCTCCGGCTCGATGGCCGGCTCCAAGATCGAGAGCGCACGCGCCGCGGCCACCACGCTCGTGAAGAGCCTCAAGGACGGCGACATCGTCGCGCTCGATTCCTTCTCCGACGAAGCGCGCACGCTCGTCGCGCCGACGCGCCTCGACATGCACACGCGTAACGAGATCCTCCGCCAGATCGCGCAGCTCGTTCCCGCGGGCTCGACGAACATGTTCTCCGGTCTCTCGATGGCCGAGTCGCAGATGGCCTCGGCGCCGTCGTCGCACGGCCTCCGTCGCATCGTCATGATCTCGGACGGCATCGCCAACGTCGGCCCCTCGAGCCCCGACGTGCTCGGCTCGCTCGCGCAGAACGGGCTGCGCTTCCGCGCGCAGGTCACGTCCTTCGGCGTCGGCAACGACTACGACGAGCGCACGCTCAACGCGCTCTCGGTCCGCAGCAGCGGCCGGCTCTACCACATCGGCGAGCCACGCGAGATGAGCGGCATCCTGCGCAACGAGCTCGCGCTCCTCGATGCGACGCTCGCCAACGACGCCTCGGTGGAGATCGTCCCCGCCCCCGGTGTGCAGGTCCTCGGTGCCGACGGCATCCGCGCCGAGTTCCGCGGCGGCGCGCTCACCATCCCGCTCGGCTCGCTCCACGGCGGCCAGCATCGCGAGGCGCTGGTTCGCGTTCGCATCGTGGATCCGGCCGCGTTCGAGGGTCACTCGCGATCGCTCGCGAGCGTTCGTCTCCGCTTCCACGACTCCGCCGAGGGCGATCTCGAGCGGATCCAGGAGGTCGTCGCGCGCACGCAGCTCTCGTCCGACGACCACGCGGTCGCGCAGTCGGTCAACTCGCGGACGAAGGCCATCGTCGCGATCATGGACGCATCGAAGACGGAGCTCTCGGCCGCGCAGCGGATCAACGACGGTAACTTCGTCGACGCCGACAAGGAGCTCGAACGCGCGCAAGCCACGCTCAGCGCGCAAGCGCGCATCGTCACGGCGCCGGCCGAGAAGAAGCGCCTGGAATCGGCGGCCGACAAAGTCGCCACGGTTCGCGCAGCAGCGCGAGCCATGCCCTCGAAGCCGAAGGCCGACCAGCGCGCCGGCGCCCTGGAGCTGAACGCCGACGCCATGCACGCGCAGGGCTTCTGATCGGCGATCGCACGTCGCCCCCGACCCCGACCTAAGGACCACGCCCCTAGACCCGGGGTCCTATGGCCCGACCACGACGGTTACGACATCATGAGCCCCTCAAACGATGGCTCGCAGGATCCCGGGGGGGCACGCGAGGGGGAACGCCGCAGCCGCGAGACTGCGGCGTTTTTTTGTGCGAAGGGCTGATGTTCCGGCGCGCGGGCGCCGTGTCAGAGAGGGAAGCCGCGGGCGCCTCTCATGCACGACCACAAGTACCCGCTCCGCCCTACGCAACCAGGCGCGCTCGGCCCTTCCCTGGAGGCGCTCGGAGAGGCCCTCGAGAAGGCACTCGGAGACATGCCGCTCGCCGTGATGGCGCTCGATCCCGAGGGTCGCGTCCGTCTCTGGAGCAAGGCCGCGGAGCTCATGTTCGGCTGGTCCGCAGACGATTGCATGGGGAAATGGCTTCCCTTCGTCCCGCGCGGCCTCGAGGCCGAGGCGGCCGACCTGAGGCAGCGCTCGGTCGCCCACGAGGTCCAAGGGGTTCGCTTGAAGCGACTTCGCAAGGACGGCACGTTGCTCGACGTGCGCCTCTGGACGTCCCGGCTCGTCAACGACGAAGGGGGCGTGCTCGCGATCCTCGGAGTGATGGCCGACGACAGCCGGCAGCTCGCGCAGGAGCGAGCGCTGGAGGAGAAGACGCGCACCGTCGAGCTCCTGTTCGAGGTCGCCGTCGCCGCGAACGAATCCGACTTCGTAGAGCCGGCGCTCCGCCGCACGCTCGCGCTCGTCTGCGAATTCTCCGGATGGCCGCTCGGACACGCCCTCCTCACCTCCGAGTCGGGACGCGATCTCCGGTCGACCGCCCTCTGGCATGCCGTCGGAGAGCCGTTCGAGGCTTTCCGTCGCGACACCGAGGCCCGCAAATTCGACCTGGGCCTAGGGCTGCCCGGACGGGTGCTCGCAAGCGGACAACCCCGATCGCTCCGTGACTTGCGCGAGCCGTCCGTGTGCCCGCGCGCGGAGTCGGCACGCGCGTGCGGGCTCAAAGGCGCGTTCGCCGTCCCCGTGTTGATTCATACCGAGGTGGTCGGCGTTCTGGAGTTCTTCCACGTCGACGCCATCGAGCCGGACGGGGTGCTCCTCGAGACGATGCGCAACGTCGGGCTGCAGCTCGGCAGAGTGTGCGAACGCACGCGCGCGGAAGGCGAACGGAACGTCCTCGCGGCGCGCGCGCAGAAGGCGACCGAGGATGCGATGATCGCACGGCGCGAGCAGACGCTCGCTCCGCTCACCGCGCGCGAGCGCGAGGTCCTGCGCTGCCTCGCGCAGGGCGATGACAACCTCACGATCGGCGCGTGCCTCGGCATTCGCGAGCGCACCGTGAAGGCGCACATCGGCGCGATCCTCCGCAAGCTCGGGCACGAGAACCGGATGCAAGCCGCGCGACTGGCGTGGACGCTCGGCTTGTTCGAGAACGAGCCGTAGCGCGACGCGAAGGCGCTCTACTTGCGGCCTCGGCCTTGACCCCACTTCGGAGATTGCGTGATGAGCTTCGCGACGAGCGCGGTCCAGCCCGTTTGGTGCGTGGCGCCCAGGCCCGTGCCGTCTTCGCCGTGGAAGTATTCGTAGAACGTGACGAGGTCCTTGAAGTGCGGGTCGGATTGCATCTTGCCGTCGACCGAGCCGCCGTCCGCCGGGCGGCGGCCGTTCGCGTCGCGCATGAACAGTGACGCGAGGCGATGCGAGAGCTCGCTCGCCACCTCCCACAGGTTCATGTAGCGACCGGAGCCCGTCGGACACTCGATGCGGAAGCTCTCGCCGTAGTAGTGGTGGTACTTCTGCAGCGCCTCGATCATCAGGTAGTTCACCGGGAACCACACCGGCCCGCGCCAGTTCGAGTTGCCGCCGAAGAGCCCCGTCGAGGACTCACCGGGCTCGTAGTCGACGCGATGCTTCACGCCGTCGAGCTCGACCTCGTAGGGCTCCGTCATGTGGATCCGCGACAGCGCACGCACGCCGTGCGGTGACAGGAACTCCGTCTCGTCGAGCACGCGCGCCAGGACGCGCGCGAGCCGATCGCGATCGAGGATTGAGAGGAGCCGGCGCTTTCCCGTGCCCACCTCGATGGCGTCCATCTTCCCGGCGAACTCGGGACGGTTCGAGATGAACCACTTCGCGCGCTTCACGAACGCGGGAAAGCGCTCGAGCGCCGCCTCTTCGATGGTCTCCACCGCGAAGATCGGGATGAGCCCCACCATCGAGCGCACGCGCATCGGCACGTTGCCTCGTCCGGGCAAGTGCAGCATGTCGTAGAAGAAGCCGTCTTCCTCGTTCCACATGCGAACGCCGTCTTCGCTGTGCTCCTGCGCCTCCGTCATCGCGTGCGAGATGAGGAGGAAGTGCTCGAAGAACTTGTTCGCGACGTCCTGGTAGCTCGGGCTCGTCGTCGCCAGCTCGAGGGCGATGGCGAGGAGGTTCAGGCAGTACATGCCCATCCAGCTCGTCGCGTCGGCCTGCTCGAGGAGACCGCCCGCCGGCAGCGCGTTCGAGCGATCGAACACGCCGATGTTGTCGAGCCCGAGGAAGCCGCCCTGGAAGACGTTGTTGCCCGCCGCGTCTTTGCGGTTCACCCACCAGGTGAAGTTCAACATCAGCTTCAGGAAGACCGACTCGAGAAAATCGTGATCGGGCTTCCCGGTTCGCTTGCGATCGATCTGGAAGACCCGCAGCGCCGCCCACGCGTGCACGGGCGGATTCACGTCGCCGAACGCCCACTCGTACGCGGGGAGCTGGCCGTTGGGATGCATGTACCATTCACGCGTCAGCAGAACGAGCTGCTCTTTCGCGAGATCGGGATCGACGATGGCGAGCGGGATGCAGTGGAACGCGAGGTCCCACGCGGCGTACCAGGGGTACTCCCACTTGTCCGGCATGCTGAGGACCTCGCTGCTGAAGAGGTGCCTCCACTCGCGGTTGCGCCCGCGCTTCCGCTCCGGCGGCGGCGGCGGCGTGCCCGGGTCGCCGTTGAGCCAGCGGTTGATGTCGAACGTGTAGTATTGCTTCGACCAGAGCAGCCCGGCGAGCGCTTGCCGCTCGACGTTCTTCGCCTCGGGTGAGAGCTGCGATGGCGAGACCGCGTCGTAGAACTCGTCGGCCTCGCGACGGCGCAACGCGCACACGTCGTCGAAATCGGCGAACGGGTCGAAGGCGCCTTCGACTACCCGTGTCGAGAAGCGCGCGCGAAAGACCTGCGACGCTCCCGGCGCGAGCTCGACGTGCCAGCGACCCGCTGCCTTCGTACCGGCACGCGCGGGGCTCACCGCGGCGCGTTGCTTGTTCACGACGTACTGATGGAACGCGTCCTTCACGTACGACGTCTTGTTCGGCGTGCCGAAGATCGCCGCCGTGTTGGTCTCGTTGTCGGCGAAGAGCAGCTCCTTC
>JAXDMI010000301.1:0-6330 GCA_034666145.1 Myxococcales bacterium
CGTCGCGATGTGCTCGGCGGAGCGGCCCTCGTTGAACGACAGGAAAACGACGGTGCGCCCTCGTTCGTCGAGGGCCTGGAGACAGTGGACGAGCGCGCCGGTATCGATGGCCTCGATGTCGTGAACATAGGACGCACCGAGCGCATCGAGCTCGGCGTGGTCCGTCGGCTGCGCGCGACCGTCGCTCTCGCGCATGCGCAGCGCGACGTTGCGGCACGTCCCGAGGACGAAGCGATCGATGCGCGCCGGGTCTTCGACGCGTCCGGCGCGCGCCGCTACGAGGACCGCGAGCATCACCGCCTGCGCCAGATCACGGGCTCGATCCTCGTCGCGCAGATGCTTGCGGCCATAGAGATGGGCGCGGGGCGCGAACGAACGACAGAGCGCGGCCTCGGCGTCGCGCGCATCTGCTGAGCGCGACGCGATCCGTCTCACGAGCGAAGCGTTCTCGGCGTCGTCCCCCATCCGAGAGCGAAGGTACCACGCGCGGCGGCCGCCTTCAGCCGCAGAGCGCGTCGGCGAGGCCACGCAAGAGCGCCTGCCCGTCGCCGCGATACGAGCTGCCGTGCATGAGAGCGAGCGTCGACGGCTCGGTGCGCGCGAGCTTCTCGAGGAGCGAGCGCGTGTGCACCTCGATGGCGACGCCGCCCATCGCGCTGCGCATCGCCTCGGAGGGCGACAGCACCTCGGACTCGGTGAGCGGCGGACCGTCGTGCCCGCCGTGCGTGAAGAGATCGCCGCAGAGCAGCGTGCGCGTCGTGCTCTCGAACATGTAGCCGCACTCCCAGTTGTGCGGGAGGTGCGGAGCATCGAGCCAGCGCATCTTCTTCTTTCCCAGCGAGAGCTCCTGTCCGTCGGCGAGCGGATGCGGAGGGCGATCGGCGAGGTCGGTGACGGAGACCATCGCGGCGACGGTGCTGCACACGGGCTCGGCGCGCGGCGCAACGGCGAGCCACTCGTTCAACGAGCCGCACTCGTCCGCCTCGACGTGTGAGAAGCCGACGTAGCGCAGCTTCGCGACGTCACCGAGCACGTGCGCGACCGCCTCGCGCACGAGTGGGAACATGCGCCGCGGGCCGGTGTGGAAGAGGAGGGGGTCTTCGTCGACGACGAGGATCTGGTTGAACGTGAATCCACCCGGCATCTGGCTCGGCGGCACGGGCGTACTGATGCGAAAGATGCCGGGCGCGATCTCGTGGACGTTCGTGCCGGACGCGGAATTCGTGATGGTCATGGCTAGCCTCCATGCTGACGTACGCCGGGCGGGCATTTCGTTACAGGCCAACGAGAGAAATCGCGTTCAGGGCGCCAGCTCGCTTCAGCGCTCGCGGGTCCGCCGCATCTGCCGCGCCCGTCGCTTCCGTTTCCGCTCTCGTTGCCGCGGCGTCAGCTCGGGTATCGACGCCGCTGCGATCGCTGCGGCCGACATCGCCGCGTCGACGAGCGCGCTGAGCTCACGGCGAAGTGCCGGAGCCGCAGCGTGGATGCGCAGCACGCGAGCCGCCCAGGCGCGGAGTCGCCTGCGGCGGTGGAGATCGAACTCCCGCTCGAGCGCCGGGTCCGTCGAGAGCGCGACTTCGAAGCGCCGCCTCGTCTTCGGGCCCGCCAGCGTGGCCGCGAGCCGACGCTTCGCGACGCTGCCTCGCGCGAGCCCGCGCACGAAGTCACGCCGCATCGCCCACTCCCACAGCCCATCGGGACGGAGCACGGCGAGGCCGCGCTCGGGGCGCTCGCGATGGTCGACGTCGTCGAGCGTCGAGTCCACCCACGCGACACGTCCCGCGGCGTCGATGACGACCTCGTCGTCGTGCTCGGCGGTCGCCAGCGCCTCGGTGAGCTCCTCGAGGAGAGCGCGCAGAGGAAGACCCGACCGCGTCACGCCTACTCTTCTTCTTTTTCCTTCTTCAGGAGCTTCTCGACCTCGGTCAGCTCGGCGCGCGCATTCTTCAGGCGAAGGAACGCCTCTTCGACGATCTTGCTGATGGTCGTCTTCTCGGCTCGCGGAGCGGACTTGAGATCGGCGAGCAGCTTGTCGAGGTCGTTCACCGACTCGCTGACCTCGGTGGCTGCGGTGTGGACCTTCGTGAGGATGGTCTGCTTCTGCTTCTTCTTCACGGCAGCTCTCCCGCGTTCGGCCCGTTGCGACCGTATCAGGAAGCCCAGCGCGTCATCGGGCTCGAATGGGCGATGTTGGCACTTACCGCCCCATTAAAATAGGGTGCGCAGGCCTCCGGACGCTCATTTGCCACATTGCGGATGTGCTTTTGCGGCCGCAGTATGACTTCACGCTCTGAACGGCCGCCCTCGATGGGTCGGCGCCTCGGCGACACGCAGGTGCGCGGCCGAGAGCAGGGCGAAGACAAGGATGCAGGCGGCGCTGCGAGCGTCGAACGCGATCCTCTGGAGATACCCGTGCATAAAACATTGATCACGATGATGGGCGCCGCGTTGGTGGTGTCTGGTTGCGGTGCTTCGTTCCCGGTTCCCACGCAGAAGCTCGCGGACGCGGAATCCGCGAGTCGCAGCGCACGCGAGCTCGGCGCCGACAAGAAGACGGCCGCGCAGCTGAATCTGAAGCTCGCCGACGACGAGATCGAGCAAGCGAAGGTGCAGATGAAGGAAGGCAACAACCAGCGCGCCGAATACATCCTGCTCCGCGCCAAGGCCGATGCCGAGCTCGCGCTCGCGCTCTCTCGTGAGACCGACGCAAAGGTCGAGACCGTGAAGGCCGTCGACACCTCGAACGCCAAGCAGAACGAAACGAAGAACGCGAACGGATCCAAGTGATGATGAACCTCCAGAAAATCGGCTCCGGCCTCGCCCTCACCGCGCTCCTCACCACCGCCGCGTGCGCGTCCGCGCTGCCTCCGAACGAGCTCGTCACCGCACGGAGCAACTACGCTCGCGCCTCGGCCGGACCGGCCGCGCAGCTCGCGCCGGGCGATCTCGACAGCGCCAAGAAGAGCCTCGACCAAGCCGAGGCCTCCTTCAAGGATCAAGGCGACACCGCCGAGGTCAAGGACATGTCTTACGCGGCCGCGCGCAATGCGGAGATCGCCGAGTCTCGCGCGCGCTCGATGCAAGCGAACCAGCTGAAGGACCAGACGAACGCCAGCACGCGTGCGAACGAGGTCAATCAGGCGCAGGTCACCTCCGCCGAGCTCGTGAAGACGAAGGGCCAGCTCGCCACGCAGGGGCAGGCGCTCGCGACCGAAAGGGAGCGTCGTGAAGATGCGGAGCGACGTGCCGCGCAGGCCGCCGCCGATCTCGCGAAGTTCGCGTCCGTGAAGCAGGACCCGATCCGCGGCATGGTCATCACGCTCAACGGCGGAGTCCTCTTCGAATCTGCGAAGTGGGCGCTCCTCTCGACCGCGCAGACCAAGCTGAACGACGTCGCCGACGCGCTCACGAAGCAGGACAAGGACTCCTCGATCGTGGTCGAGGGCTACACCGATTCGCAGGGCAAAGACGCGATGAACCAGGAGCTCTCGCAGAAGCGAGCAGAGTCCGTGCGCACCTACCTCGTGTCGCGTGGCATCGCGTCGGATCGCATCACGGCCCAGGGCTTCGGTCCCGGAAAGCCGATTGCCGACAACACGTCGCCCGAAGGTCGCGCCAACAATCGTCGTGTCGAGATTGTCGTCAAGCCGAAGAACTGATTCCCAATCGAGAAAGTCGGTTTACTGAATGCTCGAGATCGCAACTACGTGGATGAAATCGAATCTGCCTTTCGCTGGAATCGCGGGAACAGCCTTGTTGCTGGTCTCGGTGGCTGCCGGCGCATGTGGTAGCGATGAGAGCAACGCCGTACCCGGGGCCGGCACGTCCGGCGGCGCCGGGGACGGTGGTGGATCGAACGCCGAAGGCGGCAGCGGCACCGTCGGCGGGGTGAAGGACACCGACGGCGGTAGCGTCCGCGGCGACGGTGGCGCTGCCGTGTCGGCGCCGAGCGTGAACCTCGGGACTGCCGGCACCTTCGTGATCCTCGCGAAGAGCGGGATCTCGAACGTGCCGACGTCGAAGATCACCGGGAACCTCGGCGTGAGCCCCGTCACGGAAGCGGCCATCACCGGCTTTGCGCTGACGAAGGACGGGACCGGAGTCTTCTCGACCACGCCGGAGGTCACAGGAAAGGTGTTCGCGTCGGACGACACCGTGCCCACGCCGAACGACCTGACGGTCGCGATCGGCGCCATGGAAACAGCCTTCACCGACGCTGCCGGGCGCGCGCCCAAGGCCACGGAGCTCGGTGCCGGCGACATCGGCAGCATGACGCTCAGCGGCGGCGTCTACAAATGGAGCAGCGGTCTGCTCATTCCCACGAACGTGACGCTCACCGGCAGCTCGACCGACGTCTGGATCTTCCAGATCGCGCAGAACCTCACCGTCAGCAGCGCGGTGCAGGTCATCCTCACCGGCGGCGCGCTCCCCAAGAACATCTTCTGGCAGGTGGCTGGCGCCGCGGACCTCGATACCACCTCGCACCTCGAGGGGACGATCCTCTGTCAGACCGGCATCTCGCTGAAGACCGGAGCATCGATCAACGGACGACTGCTCGCGCAGACCGCGGTCACGATCAGCGGCAGCGCGATCATCGCGGCGCCGTAGCCGTCGGCGCCGTAGGCGTCGTGAAGTAGAACGTGCTTCCGGCACCGAGCTCGCTCTCGGCCCAGATCGTACCGCCGTGTGCCTCGACGAGGCATTTGGAGATATAGAGTCCGAGCCCGAGTCCGCGATTGTCGTTTTTGCCTATTTGCCAAAAGCGCTCGAAGATCGCCTCCAGCTTGTCTTTCGGTATTCCGACGCCGGTGTCTCGCACGAAGAAGCGCGATTCGGCGCCGACGTTCTCGACGCCGACGTCGATGCGAGCGCCGCTCTTGCTGAATTTGACCGCATTGGTAATCAGGTTTCCGAGCACCTGAAGGATCCGCTGACTGTCGAGCATCCCGGAGACCGCACCGCCGGGCGTGGTCTCGACGACGATCCCTTTGGCGAGCGCGGGAGGTCCCCAGGTCTCGAGCGCCTCGAGCACGATGGCGCTCGCATCGACTGCGACCGGTATGACCGCGAGCTTGCCCGCGTCGATGCTCGCGATGTCGACGAGATCGCCGATGAGACGCGCCATGCGCGCGGCGGATCGCTCGATGCGCTGCGCGCCGAGTAGCGCCTTGTGGCCGTGCTCGTCGTCTGGAGCGTTCGCGGCGATGAGCGCTGCGCTCATCACGACGCCGTTCAGCAGATCGCGGAGATCGTGGCTGACCATGCCGAGAAAGTCGTCACGGTTGGCGAGCGCGTCGTCGGAGCGAGCGCGCTCGGTCAGCAGGTAGAGATCGGTCTTGTCGCGTTCGAGCGGGAAGAGCCGCGCGCGGGTCGCGGCGCGCTCGCGACGAACCCGCTCGTCGGCGATGGCGCGCTCGTTCTGGACCACCTGGTCCGCCACCGCGCGCTGCTCGTCGACGACGGCGCGGACCTGCGTGTGGTCCGCCGGGCGACTCAGTCGCTCGTCGGCCTTCGCGCGGGCCGCTGAGAGGACCTCGTCGGCCTCTTCGCGCGCGAGCTCGATGACCTCGTCGGCGCGCTGCTCGATGACGGCTGCCTTCTCGAGGAGAGCGTGGTCGGTCTCGGCGCGCTCGACCGCGAGACTCTCGTCGGTCTGCGTCCGCTCGGGCCGTGGCTCCTTCGATGTCATGGGTAAGAGAAGCCTACGCGCATTTGCGGGCCTAGCGAGCGCGAGCACAGCCACTTGCCGCCCATCGAGGTACCATGCAGGGCGTGGCGTTGATCGAGGGGGCATTCAGGCACGCGGCGCTCGCGCCGTTCACTCCGTTGCAATCGCTCACGTCCGAGGGCGGCCCGGAGCTGGTCCTCGCGCGGACCAAGAGCGGGACGCTCGTCATCGTGAAGATCCTGCTGGATCGCGCGATTCCGCCGGAGGTCGCGTCGCAGCTGTCGCGCGAGACGTCGCAAGCGGCTCGCCTCACGCACGATGCAATCGTGCAGATGCGCGCGATGGTCCTCGAAGACGAGGTGGCCGCGCTGGTCACCGAGTTCGTGCCGGGCATCTCGCTGCAGCGGCTGCTCCGCTTCGCGGCCGCGCGGAGCGTTCGCCTTCCCGACGACGCGGGCTGGTACGTCGTCGAGCGCGTCCTCTCGGCGCTCGCCTTCGCGCACTCGCAGAAGGATCACGCCGGAGCAGCGTCGCCGATCCTCCATCGCGCCGTTGCGCCGTCGAGCGTCGTCGTGGGCTGGGACGGCACGACGAAGCTCGGCGACTTCGGCTGGCAACGCCTGCGCGGCATCATCGCGCCGCTCGGTCAGGTGCAGGTCTCC
>JAXDMI010000302.1:0-3821 GCA_034666145.1 Myxococcales bacterium
AGCCGGAAGGAGAGCGTCGATCGGGCGGTGGGCTCGCTCGGCCTCGACGCCGAGGGCTACGTCGCCGATCTCACGGTAGAGGCGGCGGTGCAGTCGCTCTTCGAGCGGATCGGCGCGTTCGATCACCTCGTCTTCACGGCAGGAGAGGCGCTCACGCTCGGCTTGCTTGCCGAGACCTCGATCGCCGATGCCCAGCGCGCGTTCGGCGTGCGTTTCTGGGGCGCGCTCGCGGCCGTGAAGCACGCGCGTCCCTTCCTGCGGGAAGGCGGCTCGATCGTGCTCACCAGCGGCATCGCGTCGGCTCGGCCGCAGCGGGGCTGGAGCGTGGGCGCGAGCGTGTGCGGAGCGATGGAGGCGTTTGCGCGCGCGCTCGCCGTGGAGCTCGCGCCCATCCGCGTGAACGCGGTGAGCCCGGGCGTAGTCCGCTCGCCGCTCTGGAAGAGCATGACGGAGGAGGCCCGCGACGCGATGTACCGCACCGTGGGCGATGCGTTGCTCGTCGGGCGCGTCGGCGAGCCTGGCGACATCGCCGAGACGTACCTCTACGCGATGAAGTGCCGCTTCGCGACGGGTCAGACCTACGTGGTCGACGGCGGCGCGCTGCTCGTCTGAGCGCTCGTCCGAGCCAATCAACGCCGGCGCACGAGGTCGACGACGAAGTCGAGGAACGCGCGGATCTTCGCGGGGGCGAGCTTTCCCGAGCGATGGTACGCGTAGACCGGAAACTTCTCGTCCGACCACGCGTCGAGCAGCGGGACGATCCGGCCGCGTGCGATGGCGTCGCGCGCATACGACTCGAGCATCTGCGCGATGCCGACCCCGGACGCGCACGCTTCGATGAGCGTGGTCGTCTCGTTGACCACGAGCCGGGGCTTCACCTGAACGGGCACGCGAGTGGTCCCGCGCTGCAGCTCCCAGGCGAAGGGCTGCCCGGTGGCGGAGTCACGGAACTGGATGCACGTGTGCTCGGCGCGCTCGAGGTCCTTCGGGTGGCGCGGCTCCTTGTGACGCGCGAGATACGAAGGCGAGGCGCACGTGAGGACGCGCGTCTCGAAGAGGAGGCGGCACGTGAGACTCGACGGCTCGGGCTGCCCGAAACGAACCGCGACGTCGAAGCCCTCGCCGTCGAGATCGGCGATGCGATCCCGCACGAGGTACTCGAGCGCGAGGTCGGGATACTTGGCGAGGAACTTCCCGAGGTGGGGCGCGAGGACGAAGTGCCCGAACGCGGCGTCGACGCTGACGCGAAGACGGCCGCGCACGACGGACTTCGTGCCCATCGCCGCCGCCGCCGCGTCGTCGATGCGTTCCAGGAGCGGCATGACCTCGGCATGAAGACGAGCCCCCTCCTCGGTGAGCGTGACGGCGCGCGGCGAGCGATGGAGGAGCCGCACGCCGACCTGCTGCTCGAGCCGAGCAATCGCGCGGCTCACCCCGGACGGCGTTATCCCGAGCGCGTCGGCGGCGCGAACGAAGCTTCCGCCGTCCACGACGGCGCCGAGGACTCCGAGCCCGTTCACCAGCGTCGGGTCAACGGGCATGATGATTCCCGGTCATGTCGACGTATCTATCATGACCGTTGTGAAGCGCGGGCGCGTGGCGCCGAGTCGTCATACGATTCAGCCCATGAGCCCTTCCGCCGACGCATCGAAGCTCGCCATCAACGGAGACCGCCTCTGGAGCTCGCTCATGGAGCTCGCGCGGATCGGCGCCACGCCGAAGGGCGGCGTGTGTCGCCTCGCGCTGACCGACCTCGATCGCCAGGGCCGCGACCTCGTCGTCTCGTGGGCCAAGAAGGCGGGGCTGAGCGTCACCACCGACAAGATCGGCAACGTCTTCATGCGCCGCGCCGGGAAGAACCCGAGCCTGCCGCCCATCGCGTGCGGCAGCCACATCGACACGCAGCCCACCGGCGGCAAGTTCGACGGCAACTACGGCGTGCTCGCGGGGCTCGAGGTGGTGCGCACGCTGAACGACCACGAGGTCGAGACCGAGGCGCCCATCGAGGTGGTCTTCTGGACCAACGAAGAAGGCTCGCGCTTCGTCCCCGTCATGATGGGCTCCGGCGTGTTCGCCGGCGCGTTCAGCCTCGAGTCCGTCTATGCCGCGAAGGATGTCGACGGCAAGACCGTGCAGGAGGAGCTCGCGCGCATCGGATACGTCGGCGACGAGGAGCCGGGCAAGCATCCGCTCGGCGCCTACTTCGAGGCGCACATCGAGCAGGGCCCCGTGCTCGAGGACGCCGGCATCACCATCGGCGTGGTGACGGGCGTGCTCGGGCTTCGCTGGTACGACTGCGTGGTCTCGGGCATGGAGGCGCATGCCGGACCGACCCCGATGGCGCTCCGCAAGGACGCGCTCCAGGTCGCGACCAAGATCATGCAGGAGACGGTGGCCATCGCGCATCGCTACCCGCCGTACGGACGCGGCACCGTGGGCTTCGTGCAGAACTTTCCGAACAGCCGCAACGTCATCCCGGGTCGCGTGAAGTTCTCGATCGATCTCCGCAACGTCGACAACGAGCGGCTCGACACGATGGACAAGGAGATCCGCGCGTTCGTGGAGAAGACGGCGAAGGAGTCGGGGCTCTCCATCACCATCGAGCAAGTGTCGTATTTTCCGCCCTGTCCGTTCGAGAAGGGCTGCGTCGACGCCGTCGAATCGGGCGCGAAGATGCTCGGCTACTCGTACATGAACGCGGTGTCCGGGGCCGGGCACGACGCGGTGTACATGGCGCGCCTCGCGCCCGCCGGAATGATCTTCGTGCCCTGCAAGGACGGCATCAGCCACAACGAGATCGAGGACGCGAAGCCCGAGCACCTCGAGGCCGGATGCAACGTCCTGCTCCACGCGATGCTCGATCGCGCGAAGAAGGCGTGACCGCGTGCAAGTGATGAAGCACGGCGCTCGCTCACTCCGGCGCTCGCTCTCGACGTTCTTCCGGCCATTCGCGGCGCTCCTCTTCCTCGGCGCGCTCGCGTCGGCGGCGACCGGGTGCTTCGCGAAGTCGACCGCCTACAACGGCAAGTTCACGTTCGCGTACGCGGCGGGGCTCGACTTCGAGAACTTCGTGAAGCCCATCGCGCCCGGCGCAAAGCTCGACGTCGTCGCGTTCGCGAACGGCAGCGAGGACAAGCTCGTGATCACGAGCGCGAAGTCGTCGAAGTCGAGCGTGCTCGCCGTCGAGACGGTCGGCCAGAACAGCCTCGTGCTGAAGGCGGTGGCTCCCGGCGTCGCCGACGTCGAGATCACGGCGCGTGATGCTGCCGGCAAGACGCTCGTCGACCACATGTTCTTTCACGTCGAGAAGCCGACCGTTCATGCACTCACGAACGGGTGCGGCGACGAGAACGGCGAGGCCATCTACGTCCGCGATGATCGCGTGTTCGTCTCGCATCGCCTCTCCACGAGCGACGGGCGTCCGGTGATCGGCTACGGGTATGCGCCGCTGCGCGTCGAGCCGGCGGGCGCGTTCGAGCTCGTTCCTCCACCGCAGGGCGCCACGGCATACGCGTTCAAGGCCACCACCAAGAACGCGCGCATCACGGTTCGCTCCACGGTCGACAACACCGCCGTATCGTTCCGCGTCATCGAGCGCGGCGAGCTGAAAGACGCGACGCTCGACTGCGGCGACTGCCGCGTGCTCGAGGGCGAATCGCAATATCTCGTCGCGCGCGTTCGCCTCGGCGAGACGCCGATCTGCAGCCAGAACGCGCTCACCAAGGCGCGCAGCCTCACGCCCGAGATCTGCGCGGTCAACGCGAACCTCGACGACGACGACGGCACCGATTCGAACCGCGAGCAGCTCGCCCTCGTGAGCG